>JBEKWZ010000197.1:0-6280 GCA_049512555.1 Candidatus Sulfotelmatobacter sp.
GCTTCGTGGCGTGGTGCTCGATTCCAGCGGCAGCCGCATTCCGCAGGCGTCGATCGCCGTGGTCAACCTCGCGACCGGTGTGCGATACTCGGCGCTCAGCGGCGCGGAGGGCGGCTTCGCGCTCGACCAGTTGCCACCCGGGGACTATTCCGCGCGCGCGGTTGCACCCGGAATGTCGCCGCAGGTGACGCCTCAACTGCACGTCGATGTCGGGGGCGTGGCCGCGCTCCAATTCCATCTTACTGTCGCCAGCGTGCGGGAGAGTGTCACTGTCTCCGGCGCACCGGGCCTGGTCGACACTCAGCCCAGCGCCGTCTCTACGCTGCTCGACGAACGCGCCCTGAGCGATTTCCCCCTGAACGGCCGGCGCTTTTCCGATCTCGCCCTGTTCTCTCCGGGCGTCACCCAGGATCCTCGCAGTCTCAACTCCTCCACCAACGGCGATCTCTCGTTCGGCGGCATTCGCGGATTTCAAAACACCTTTCTCGTAGACGGCGGCGACTTCAACAACGCCTTCTTCGCCCAGCCGCGCGGACGCGACCGCGCTCCCTACGTAATCTCGACCGAAGTTGTGCAGGAGTTCCGCGTGTCCACCACGACCTACGGCGCCGAGCAAGGACGCTCCGGCGGCGCCGTCGTCAACGTCGTCACCAAGTCGGGGTCCAATCATCTGCACGGCACTGCGTTTTACCACGTCCGAGACAGCTCGCTGGGCGCAGCCGATGATTTCTTTGACCAGGCTGTTACCCCCGTCGAGCCGGCCGGCGGATGGCCCTGCCCGGGCATCAACGGGGATGATCAGCCGCTGCAGCCGCATAACCGCCAGCAACAGTTCGGAGGCACTGTCGGCGGTCCGCTGAAACGCAACAAAGTTTTCTTTTTCGCCGGGTTCGATCAGCACATCTTTCATGATCCTAATGTCGTCGAATTCGTGGGCGGCGGCACGCAGGTCATCCCGCAGGCCGGCACCGGGCCCTACACTCCCGGTGACTATGAGGCCGACGACCAAGCCCTGGTCTGCGGCGCCGCCGCGCAACTGACTTCGCTCTCGGGAGAATATCCTGCCGCGCAAATCGGCAACAGCGGTTACGCCAAGCTCGACGTCAATCTCACTCCGCGCAACCAACTCGCGCTCAAGGTCACAACCACACGTTACTGGGGAGCGAACAACGTGTTTCTCGACCCCGCCAGCCCTATCACCTTTGATTCCATCAGCGACAACGGTGAGGAACTCGTTTCGACCGAAACCGGCAGCCTTTCGCTCACCTCCAGCATCTCGACGCGCTGGATCAGTCATCTCCGCGCCCAGTTCTCGCGCGACCTGCAGCAGTCCTACAGCAATACCAGCGATGTGCTGACCAAGATTTCCAACCTCCTCGACGGCGTCGGACGCTCCGATCTTCTACCCCGCCAGACCCGCGAGCATCGCCTGCACCTCGCCGAAACCGTCAGCATCGAGGGCTCCCGCAATTCCTGGAAGTTCGGCGGTGACGGCCTCATCACATGGCTCTACGATTTCTTCCCCAGCCAGCAGAGCGGCGAATATCTCTTTTATCCTCTCAAGGTCGACCCCTACACTTTCGAGCCCCAGGAAGCCGGCCTCGAACTCACGCCCCTGCGCGCCTACGCCCACCAGGTGCCGCACTACTATCTGCAGAATTTCGGCAGCGCGACGTCGCGCCCTAACACCAACGAGTACGCCGCCTTCGCGCAGGATACTCTCCGCGTCACCGACCGGCTTGCCCTGAATCTCGGTGTCCGCTGGGACCTGCAAACCTTCACCACCGCAGGCCTGCTCTCCAACCCGCTGTTTCCGCCGTCTGGTAAAGTTCCGTTCCAGCCTTACAACTTCGCTCCGCGCGCCGGACTGGCCTATTCTTTCGGCAAGACTCGTCCTCTCGTCGTTCGCGCCGGATACGGCATTTTCTTCGTCCGCATCCCCCAGATCTACAACTCCACCATCCAGACGGAAAACGGCGTCACCGACTCGCAAGTTTTTCTCAATAACACCTCCTACTACGACCACCAGGTCTTCCCCTCTTATCCAAACCCGCTGGTGGCCTGTCCGGTCATGTCCGCCTCGTGCGCATTGCCGTCAGGATTCACCCAGGGAGTGACCAACGAAGTCTCCGCCTTCGCTCCCAACTTTGTGACCCCGCGCGTGCAGCAAGCCAGCCTCACGCTCGAAAAGGAAGTTGTCGGCCACACCACCATCGCTCTCTCATTTCTCAGCGTTCGCGGAGAACATCTCATCCGCGCCCTCGACGTCAATCTTCCCCAGCCCGTCGCCCTGACTTACCCGATCTTCGACTCCACCGGATCAATCTTTCAGGGCGGATATTACACCGTCGATTCCTTTGCCACCTGGCAGTTCACGCAGTCGCTGACCTGCCCCTATCCGCCCTGTATCAATCCGCTCGGGCGCCCCATCGCACAACTCGGCTCCATCGACGAATTCCAGAGTGCCGCGTCCAGCTATTACAACGGGGGCACGCTTTCCATCAACCGCCGAGTCACCCGCGGATCCTACCTGCGGCTCTCTTATACCTACGCCCGCGCCATCGACGACGGCCAGGACGCGCTCGTAGCGGGCCAGCCCGCCACCGTACAGAACTCCTATGCTCCCAGCGCCGAGCGCGGGCCCAGCGTGACCGACCAGCGCCAGCGCCTGGTCGCCGCCTTCTCCGTCGAGCCGCGCCTGTTCCATCGCGGACACGAAGCTCTAGGCCGCGCATTCAACGACTGGAAGATCTCCTCGGTCGTGAACTACGGCAGCGGCCGCCCCTTCAGCGCCACCGTCGACGGCGATCCCAACCAGGACGGCAACGACCTCAACGACCGCCTCCCCGGCTACAGCCGCAACGCCTTCACCGGACCCGACTACGCCACGGCCGACCTTCGCCTGGGAAAAACCCTGCGCTTGCACGAACGCTGTAAGCTCAACTTCACCGCCGATTCCTTCAACCTGTTCAACCGCGATAACCAGCGCGTCACCATCACCTCGAACGGACTCGTTTCCACGGCCAGCACGTTCGTTCAAAGCTCGGTCACGGCTACTGTCGCCCCCTATCCCGGCTACTACGAGTTGCCCGGTGCCTTCACCAAACCCAACGCCGCCTACGCCCCCAGGCAAATCCAGCTAGGGGTGAAGCTAGTATTCTGAGAGTTCATGTCTCCTGTTTACTTTGTCATCTCGACCGGAGCCGGCCCCGCCCAAAGGGTAGGGCCAGTGTAGTGGAGAGACCTGCTGTTTGTTTCAGACGCACGCGCCAACCGTCTCAAAATGATCCACTCTTTCCCATCTCGACGCAGTCTCCTGCACATATTTCCCCCATCTACTTGACTTGCGGTCAAATCCTTGTAATAACTATTCGGTCCATCCGGACGAGTTTGGGGGTGTGTCAGTTTGGCAGAAGTAAGACTTCAAGAGGGCGAGTCCCTCGAGAACGCTCTGCGACGTTTCAAGCGCAAGGTGCAACAGGAAGACATTATCAAGGAGGTTAAGCGCCACTCCTTTTACCTGAAGCCCGGCGAGAAAAAGCGTGTCAAAGCCGCTCTCGCTCGCAAACGAGCTCGCAAGAAAACGCGTAAAGAGCAGGACTAACAAAACAAGAATTAAACGCAGGAAAGGGCCGCTCCTTCCCGGAGCGGCTCTGCTCAAATCTGGCCCCCCCACCATCTTGAGCTGCAAGCAGGGAATTCATACTCATCATTCTTCCGGCATCTAAAAAGCACGATAGTCAGTACCCACGCCCCTCCTGGGCGCGTGGCGGGCCGAGTCCAAGGGGCGGTACAGAGGGGGAGCAGTACACAACCTGTATTTTCGGTGTACCACCGCAGTTCTTTCCCCGCGGCTGGGCGCGCGGAAACGGGCTGAAGGGAGCCATCCTCAAATGGAATTTCAGGACAAGGTGCTGAAGTGTATCGACTGTGGGAGTGATTTCATTTTCACTGCCGGGGAACAGCTTTTCTTTCACGACAAGCAGTTCAAGAACGAACCCAAGCGTTGCAAGGCCTGCAAGACCAAACGGATCTCCGTGCTCGGTGCTCCTCCCGCGCCCGGACAGTCCTACCGCTACACCAAGGTCGAAACTCAGGCTACCTGCTCGGGATGCGGGAAACAAACCACCGTTCCTTTCCGTCCCACGCAAGGCCGCCCCGTGTTCTGCCGCGAATGTTTTCAGTCGCGCAGGACTGCGGCTTCGGCGTAATCCACGCTGCCGTTCCCTCATCACTTCGAGGTGGGCGGAAGTGTGCGTTACCATAGAGCTGTGCCAGGATACTTTGTAGAAAACTTCGGCTGCCGCGCCACCCAGGCTGACGGCGCCGCCCTCGAACGCCAGTTCGAAGAGCGCGGCATGGCGCGCGCCTCGTCTCCCGCGCAGGCGACCGTGGTGGTGATGAACACCTGTACCGTCACGGCCGGCGCAGACCAGGATGCGCGTGCTGCGATCCGCCGCGTGCGCCGGCAAAATCCTGAGGCTCGGATCGTCGTTACCGGTTGCTACGCGCAGCGCGCCCCGGAGGAGATTGCGGCGCTGCCCGGCGTGAGCCTGGTCATCGGCAACTCTCACAAGCACCAACTGGCGGAAATCGCGCTGCCCGATCTTTTCCGCGCTGAGAGCGACAAGGTTGATGCAGTAAAGACAAATTTCGTCCCGCTGGCCCGCCTGGCTGAGAACCGGGAACTGAGAACTGAGAACTCGATCTTCGTCTCCGACATTTTTGCCCACACCGAACTGTTGGCTGCGCCAGTCTTCGATGCTGCCAATGAACGCACCCGCCCCAATCTCAAGGTGCAGGACGGATGTGACAATCGCTGCTCGTTCTGCGTGATTCCCTTCGTGCGCGGTCAGAGCCGCTCGCTCGATATCGATCGAATTCTTCGTGAAGTGAATGGCCTGGTCGACTCTGGCTATCGCGAAGTCGTGATCAGCGGCATCAATCTCGGAAGATGGGGACGAGATTTAGCTGTCAACTCTCAGCTGTCAGCTTTCAGCGGCGCTAGTGAGCGACCAACGACGGACGAGCAGGCCCTGCCGTCGCTTATTCGCGCGATTCTGTCCAGGACCGCTCTGGAGAAACTACGCATCTCTTCGGTCGAGCCCATGGACTGGAGCGACGAACTCATCTCTCTGGTCGCGACGTCGCCGCGCATTGCCAAGCATGCGCACGTCCCCATGCAATCCGGCAGCGACGCGGTGTTGCGCCGCATGCATCGCAAATATCGTCCCTGGCATTACCGCGAGAAGATCGAGAAGATTCGCGCTGCCATGCCCACGGCAGCCATTGGCGCCGACGTCATGGTCGGATTCCCCGGCGAAACCGACGCCGAGTTCGAAGCCACGCGCCACATGATCGAAGAACTCCCGCTTACCTATCTCCACGTGTTTACTTACTCGGCGCGTCCGGGAACTCCGGCTGCTTCAATGACAAATCAGGTGCCGGTCCACACGGCCCGCGAACGTAACCGCATCCTGCGCGAGTTGGCCGCAGATAAGAAACTGGAGTTCATGCGCGGATTCGTCGGCAAAAATGTGGACGCGATCACCTTGAGTGTTATAGGCAACGACGCCAATGGCGAATTCACCGAAGCCCTCACCGACAATTACCTGAAGCTGCGTCTGCGCGGGCGCCACCAGCCCAACCGCTGGCAGCGCGCGCAGATTGAAGACGTGGCGGATGGCGCCCTGGTGGGAACGGAACTGATCTCGAATCCGCGAATGTGACGTTAGGGCTGGCCTTACGGTCTAACGTTACGGTCTAAAGCTGAATTCAGCGGGAGGAACCATGGCTCGACCGCGCAGTCTGGTGATTTCGATATTTTGCTCTCTCCTGCTTTTCGTCTCTGGACTTATTGCCCAAACACTGCAGGTCGTCAACACGGGTGCTCACACTACTACCCTCGCCGCCGCGCAGATTGCGAACGCGCCCCATGTGGCCGTCGAAGCACACGATCACGCGGGTGCTGCGCATTTTGAGGGAGTGCCGCTGTCTGCCGTCCTTTCGCTCGCTGGCGTTCAACTCGGCGACACCCTGCGTGGACCGCGCATGGCGGAAGCGCTGCTGGTCGAGGCGTCGGACGGGTATGAAGTCGTCTTCGCCCTGGCTGAGGTGGACCCTGCGTTTGCGACTCGCGAAATTATCCTGGCCGACAAGCGGGATGGGAAGGTGCTTGACGCCAAAGAGGGCCCATACAGAATCGTGGTGCCCGGAGATTCACGGCCGGCCCGTTGGGTCCGGCAGGTCACGACGCTGCGAGTGATTGCGGTGAAGTGAT
>JBEKWZ010000198.1:0-6278 GCA_049512555.1 Candidatus Sulfotelmatobacter sp.
GCAAGTAAGATCGATGAAGCATATTTTTCCACGACCTGTACGACCACACCGGAGCTGGGTTCGAGGGTTGCATCTCCCGCATAAACGGCCCTGATGAAGTGTTTCTTCGCCGACAAGCTTGAGGTCGAAAAAGCTGCTGCTCCAGCCGTGGTACTTCCAGTTCCTATCTGCGTGGTTCCGTCGTAGAAAGTTAGCAAATCGCCGTCTGGAATTCTGCCGTATTTCGATGTCACCTTCGCAGTGAAAGTGACCGGTTGCCCCGCAAACGTGGGCGAGCCGGAGGTGGCCAACGAGGTGGATGTTGAACATTGAACATACTCGTTCAGCGTTAGAGACGTGCTCGCATTGTTGCTCGCATCGCCTGAGTATGTCGTCGTGATTGGGTGAACCCCGCACGATGGATTTGTAATCCGGTATGCTGCCTGGCCGCCCGCCAGAGTCACGGTTGCGATGGTGGCGGCTCCGTCTGAGAACGTAACAGTTCCGGAAGTGCCTCCTCCATATTGTCCAGTCACCGTTGCGGTATAAGTGACCGCCCGGGCGGGAGTCGCCGGATTCAGGGATGAAACGACCGAAGTGGTTGTGGTTGCCTTTTGGACGACTTGGTTCAACGGTTCGGAGATACTGGAGTTGAACTGCAGCGAACCCTGATACGTGGCGAGGAACTGATTGGTTCCAATCACTAGTGGAACGTCGGAAAAAACCGCGCTTTCATTCACGAGCGCGCCCCCTCCGCAATCATATGAACCGAGACAGGCGAATATGCTGTCGAACAATTCCACCGTTCCAGTAGGCGTGCCTGACGACGAACCTGTGTTGGCCGTCAGTGTCACTGGCTGACCGAAGACGGATGGATTAAGCGAAGAGGTTAGGGCAGTGGTCGTGCGAATGTCTCCCACATGCATCCAGACTTGCAGAAATCCGCCGGGGCCCGGGTTAATGGAGACTACGTCGGGCCGATTGTCGCGGTTTAGATCCGCGACCAAAACGTGGTCGCCTATGGCAGTCGATGGGGAGTAAGGTATCGTCGGCTGAAATGTGCCGTCCCCCATTCCCAGCAATACACCGATGCCGCTGGGCCCCGGCCCGCATCGCTCGAGGCAAGACACCCCTCCGACCACCAAATCGGGTTTGCCGTCCTCATTCAGGTCTGCGATCGCAATGGACTGGGCTCCGTATTCATCCCATCCGTACCTCGCTGGCGTCTGGAAAGTGCCATCACCATTCCCGAGCAACACGGCAACAGTGCCGTTGACATTACAACCACCCAAACACAGATTAGTCACCACCAGATCGATGTGGCCATCGCCGTTCACATCGGCAGCAGCAAGCGAACTTGGCTGCATACCCACGCTGAAAAGAGTTTCGCTCTGGAATGTACCGTCGCCGTTGCCCAACCGTATCCCGATCGAAGCCCCGTTCCAATAGGCCACCAGCAAATCAAGATTCCCATCCCCATTGACGTCTGCCATCGCAAGTGAAGATGGTAAACACCCGATGCATTCCTCGTAGGACACAATGGGTTGGAAAGTTCCATCGCCGTTACCCAATAACACCCCGATCGAGCCAGACAAGACCACTAAATCAAGCTTGCCGTCGCCGTTGATATCAGCCACGAGCAGCTTTAGAGGCGTTTCTACTCCGGCAACATCACTAACAGGTTGGAAGGTGCCGTCACCATTACCCAGCAGTATATTGATGCCGTAGCCCTCATTCGTTACCAGTATGTCCGGCTTGCCATCTCCATTCACGTCCGCGATCATGACGGATGTGGGTAACCAACCCCCGCTCCAGTAGTTCACCGCATCCTGGAATGTTCCATCTCCGTTACCCAAAAGAACGCTGATCGTTCCTTGCCCTTGAAACGAACAAGTTCCGGCGGCACAGTTGGCCGCCACGAGGTCCGGTTTGCCGTCGCCGTTTACGTCTGCGACGGCTACGGCGGTGGCCGCACCCGTTGAATAGAATGCGGGGGCAAGGAAAATCGGAGGCGTCCACTCCGGCGAGAATGCTGTGCTCGCGGTTTTTTGGGCATGGATGGCAGTTCCTCGGACGCTAGCGCCTGTCACCAGGGCACCGCCATCAACCGTCTCCGCAGGTGAACCCGTATTTCGTGTCGTCGTATTCGTTGTCGGCTTCTCTGACCGCGACGTCGCACGATTGACTCGAGGCTGGACTTGACTACGAGCCGCTGGAACGATACATGCAACCGTGACAGTAACGAGGAGAGAGAAGAAGAACGAGAATTTGCAAAGAGAGTGACTACGAAGATAGCGCATTGGAAGTCCTCTACCGCTAGCAATCGTCTTTATCGGTCGGAACGTCCAAGGCAGCCCCCCGGTATCGGCTGCCATTCCATTTCTGGCACGGCCACTTTCGTGCAGCGATCTGCCACCTTGGGCGACGAGTGTACACCTGCCAGCGGGAGGTCTCTATGTCGAGAAAAAGACTCGCGGATGGTCGGTGCCAGTTGCGGAGTGTCCGAAGGCTATCGGTGCTGCCTTCGCGGAAACGGGCTGCTTTTTCGCCAATGCGATGAGCAGCCGCTCAATCTTGCGCTGCTCGTGTGGGATGGGGAGGCTGGGTTGCATCATGGGGACAGTCTGCCACAGTACCGACGAGCTGCACAGTTGGCGCATCAGTAACGGTCGACTCGCGCATTCGGACTGACCGGTACCTAATGGCCTTGGGTATCAACGGACATTTCGACTTCGGCGACATCGAAGAAGAAGTGTTCGGGCGGGCGTTGCACGGAGCGCGGGTGTTGCTCCTCTTCCTTCGTTGCAGGTGGCTCTGCAAAGTGCCTCAGCGTGCCAGTAACTTTTACAGTCTGGCCCCTGCGAAATTGAGCATAGAGCCCGTTTTCTTTTGCAGTGCCTGATTTGTTGCCCGCATAGATATAGGCACCCCAATTGCTGAACGCGAGCCAAAAGCCCTGTTTCCCGTCATGCAATGTTCCCACGACCGTGATCTTCTGGCCGACCTTCGGCATCATCTCACTTTTGAACTTTGCAAAGGCTGGGGTATCGTTCTGTGCGGCAGCCGCTGTTACTAGCGTGAGTCCGACCAGAGCGGCTGCGTATCCGGCTGTTCGCCACATGGTGGGCATTGTAGCGCGATCACCGTTCTAACATCCCGATTACACTCATCGACCTTGCCTGCCGCTTTTCAAAAGCGCAAAATCCCACCAGAGGATGCAAATGGTGAAGATTGCGCTTCGAACCGCGTGCGGCGAAGACTTCATCTTCGCCCGCAATCTCTATTTCGAGACCATGCGTGGAACGATCGAACGCCTTTTCGGCTGGGATCAGACGCGGGAGGAGCGGAACTTTGCGGTGTTCTTCAAAGTCGAGGAAGTCAGGGTCATCATCGCCGACGGAGAGGATGTGGGTTGGATTCAAGAACAAAATGAAGCTGGGACGATCAACCTCGGTTCTTTATACGTGAAGCCCGCGATGCAAGGTCGTGGCATCGGGACGAAAATTCTGGGCATACTTTTGAGGAGCGCCGCGGATCAATCAAAAGCGATGACGCTGGCGGTTGTGAAGATAAATCCCGCCCGCTATTTTTACGAGAAACGCGGATTTCGGATCACCCACGAAGATCAGCATAAGTTCTACATGAGAGCCGACCCAGAAGGATCTATCCAGGACAACAGACGATAAATCTCGCTTACACTCATCATGCTCCTATGACCGCTACAACATCACGGACGAAAGGGACATCATTGCAGCCTTCGGGCAGGGATTCAACAAAAGCGGTCCATTCTGACCATTCAGAAGCAGTGCCCCAGCCTGCGTTGCTTCCCAATTAGTTGATTTGAGATGGTAGGCGCGGCAGGAATCGAACCTGCAACCGTCGGATTAGAAATCCGATGCTCTATCCGTTTGAGCTACGCGCCCGTGAGAGGCTATCCGTCTGATTCTACAACGTCACTGCAATTGCATCGTTTGCGGTTTTGCGGACTCCAGGGCACAGGAAGGGCACAGAACCGCGTCCAGCGATTCCAGCGCCCTCACTGAATCCTGATTCGCCGTCTTGATATAGCACGCTTGCGTCACGCTGACGTTAGAGTGCCTCAAAATGCGCTGGGTTACCATGTCCTGCACTTGCAGACGATGCAGGTTACTCGCGAGACCCCGGCGCAGCAAGGTTTTTGTTGTCCCACCGAGTGGCCGCTGTCGCCGTGCTTCCATCCGCGCTGTCGATCGAGCACACCAGTACCCTGATAATAAGGCGGGCGGGCTCAGCCGACGTATTTGATCGTCACTGTACCTTCGCCGACGGTGGTAGAAGTCAGGGTGGTGGGGGGCGAGCCGGCGCTCTCGATTTCTTGCGGAATGCCAGACGAAGGGTTGGCCCAGTCCATGCTGGAGAGATCGCTGGGGCAATTGCAGGCGAGCCCGCCGGTGAAGTTGATCGGAGTGAAGTTGGAAAGGGTGTAGGCTGGCTCGCCGCCGCCGGGATCTTCCGCAATCCATTCGGCGGAGCTGCCGTTGAAGTCGGCGGTAGGCGGCGGGGCGAGGACTCGATTGAAGTAGTTGTCCGTTCCTAGAACGTAGTTGTCCCTCGCCCATTGACTGAGGTTGAAAAGCGTGACTTGGCCTGCCATGCTGCCGACGTAGGAGACGATGGCGAGTATCGTGTCGGTGGGGTTCACGTTGAAGCCCGTGATCAGCTGGGAATTGACATACGTGGGCGAACCTTCCGGGGGATTTTCGAGCCACCATTCGTACCAGGCCCAGGCGTACGCATGATTTCCTTCGTCGATCTGCTGCATGATGCCGATCTGCAGGACGTCGTTGGAGTTGTTGGGTATATAGCCGTCGAGGCCAAGCCACGTGGACAGCCACCAGCCCGTGAAGGTCTCGCCGTTTGAATAGGTTATCGTTGCCGCTGGCTGCGATCCGGCGCTAAGCGTCGGGACGACCCAGCAACCGCTGACGGCGGTCCACCTGCCGGTCGCGACGACCGAGCCGGCCCAGTTGAATTGGCTTTCGTTCGGAAGCCGCCGACGGCGGCGCGCGGGGATCATCGGGTGCGGCGGGGGGCGATAGGGAGTGACGGTTTTGCCGACCGGCGCGTCGGTTCGTGCGGTCGCGCGTTCCCAGAGCGCGCGGGCGATGGGGTTGCGGTTGGCGACGGAGCGCCGCCAACGCATCCCAGCGCGGCGTAACTCCTCCGCGGTCGCGGTGCGCGGGTCGAAGCCCGGCGGGGGCGGCGGGACGTCGAAGGCGCCGGGGATATCGGTCGGACGGACATCAAACGGCAAGGCACGGCGGAACGCTGCTTCATCGAAAACTTTCATCGCAAGATACTGGCACGCGCGAGCCACGATGTCAAAGTTACCCGCTTGCCCTGAATCAGTCCGCGATCCGCCAGCAGACCCAGCACCCACCCGAACACCGCACGATGCGTCCCCAGGTCGATCAAACGCCGCGTCCGTGAGATCGTCGAGTCGATTTTCGCCTTCTCGATTTGGAAGAAATTTAAGAGTTTGTCCACAAGGGGTGGGGTTGCGGGCGCATCGACCCGGACCCCACGGCAAGCCCAGCTTTTTGGAATGTCCAAAGGCTAGACGTAAAGGCGCTGGCGAAGGAATCCGTGAGGGCACAAACGAGGGCACAGAAGGCGGAACATGAGAGCAATCTACGGCACATGCGGGCGCTTGGCCAGGGCTTATGCGATTGAAAAGACTCGGCGCACAGTCAAACGAGATAATTAGAAATCCGATGCTCTATCCGTTTGAGCTACGCGCCCTCGCAAACGACAGGCTTCATTTTACCCGCAGTTGAAGCGATCCCCAACTCACGTCCGCGGGCACGTGACATGCATCCCCGTTCCCTGGTGTACGATCATACCGATCGAAATCTGGGGGATAATCTGTGCAGTCGATCCCGGGACCATCCTTTCCGAAGTTTCTCCTTCATTTGCTGACCCTTGCCCTTGCGTGCGCCGTTTCTGTGCAGGCGCAAAGCCCGGCGACGCGGCTAGTCGTCGAGTCGATCGACGAAACAAAGCTGGTCACGCTTCACGGCAATGTGCATCCACTCGCGCAAGCCCGTTACGACACGGGAGCGGTTTCCGATTCGTTGGCGGCCGATCGGATTCTGCTGCTGCTAAATCGGCCCGTGGAACGGCAGACAGCGCTGCAGCAATTCATGAAGGATGTGCATACGCGGGGCTCGGCCAGCTATCACCAGTGGCTGACGCCGCAGCAGTTCGGCGAACGCTTCGGCGCCGCGGACTCTGATATCCAAATCGCGGTAGGCTGGCTT
>JBEKWZ010000199.1:0-6276 GCA_049512555.1 Candidatus Sulfotelmatobacter sp.
CTGCGCTGAACAAAAGGCGCAGAGAACGAAAGCCGAGAAGAAAAAATGAAAGCCAAGATCCGAAAGATTGCAACGTTTGTTGAAGAAACGGTGCGCGAGATGGACCGGGAGGTTCATCCACCGACGCGGCGGGCCGCGGTCGTCGCGGTCATCGAGAATCCGTGCGCGGGAAAATATGTGGAGGACCTCTCAGAACTGATGGCGATTGGCGAGGAACTCGGCGAACTCCTGACGGCACGGGCTGTCGCCGCCCTGGGAATCGCAGGCCCGTCAGTGGAAAGTTACGGCAAGGCCGCCGCAGTCGGAGAGGACGGAGAACTCGAGCACGCCGCGGCGATTCTTCATCCCAAACTGGGTACGCCCGTAAGGCGCGTGCTGGGTAAGGGAGCGGCGCTGATTCCGTCATCGAAAAAGCGTGGCGGCATGGGCGTCGTCCTCGACATTCCGCTCGGCCACAAAGATGCGGCGTTTGTGCGCAGCCACTTCGATGGCATGGAAGTGCGAATCAACGACGCGCCCCGTGCGAACGAAATCATGGTGGCAGTCGCGGTGACCGACAGCGGCCGTCCGCTCGCTCGCGTGGGCGGGTTGACCAAGGATCAGATCAAAGGTGAAGACGGGCTTCGTTAGCAAAGTTAAATTTATTTTCCGTCCGGCGCTCTTACCAGAAAGGAAATATCGCCCACCTTATAAAGTACCTTGCCGGGTGAATCCGGCGTAGGCGTAACCACTCCCTTGCGCATCGCGGCAAATGCCAAGACAAGCCGCGTAAGCACTTCCGGCGACGCTACAGGAATATTGTGTGCGCCTAAAACAAGTTTGACGTCTGGTGCGAGGCCGTTCAGTCGACTGATCGAGGCGGCGTACGCTTTGAAGTCCGTCTCGGGCCGGAACAGCCAGATGGGCGCGGGATAGTACGTATCGCCGGTGAAGAGTAGACCATTCGCGCGATCGATCAACGAGATGGCGTCCGGCGTGTGCCCAGGCGTGGCGATCACTTCGAGGGTGCGGCCGCCGAGATCGAAGCGATCCCCGTCATGGGTGTAGTTCGTGATTTTCCACGGCCGAGTTAGATAACTGCGCGGGTCGAATCCCTTCGGCAGCGTCCCACAAATCTGATCAGGCGTCACTTCCGCCTGCGCGTCTTCGCGCGAGCCCTGCGCGTTCTTGCGGGCAAAGGCTGAATCCATTGCGTAGATCGTGTCGAATTCCCAATTGTCGCCCACGTGATCGTCGTGCGTGTGAGAGTTCAACACTACGATGGGCAGCTTCGTGAGTTCGGCCGTGACTTTCTTGATGTCGCTCATGCCCATGCCGGTATCGAACAGCAGGGCGCGCTTCTCGCCAACGATCAGATAGCTGATGACTTCTTCGGCCTGATGCGGTTCGTAGATTGCGAACACGCCGGGCGCCGGTTTGTAGACTTCAAACCACGGATCGCTGACGGCAACGCGTTCAAGAGTTTTGTATTCCGGACGAGGCAAAGAGCGACACCACTCGGGAATCGCAGTCTGACCAAGCAGGAAGGTTGGCAGAAGAAGTATGTACATCGCGAGCAAGTGCATAGTGGCAACGCTTAGAAGTTTACGCACTCACAACCTCCGGCACGCGCGTGGCCGGCGGGGTGTTGCGGCTGCGTTGGATGCTTACCACCCCATCAGTAATCACCATGCCAATACCCGCCAGGTCTCCTTTTTGAATGCTGTCGAGCAGGTTCTTGCCGGCGGATTGTTGCGCCGTATCGAGAAAAACGAAAGTCGCTTCGCGTCCCGCCGCGATCAGCCCACAATTGAGGCTGCGCATTTTCGCCGTGTTCCCCGTGGCCAGGCAGAAGGCGATTTCCGCTGGAATTTCCCCGAGCGACGACAGCATCGAGATCATGCGCAGAATGCCGAGTGGCTGTACTCCGGAACCAGCGGGCGAGTCGGTGCCGAGAATCACGTGGTTAAGATGACTCACCTCACGGGCCGTTCGTAGTGCCAGCAATGCCGCGCGTTCATTGCCGTTGTGAACAATTTCCAGCGCTCGCGGCGAGCGCAAGCATATATCCATAATTTGATCGTCGGGCAGTGCGGTGTGTCCTCCGTTGATGTGGCCGACCACGTCGGCGTCGGTCTCAAGCACCATATCTTTGTCGATCAGACTCGATCCCGGGATCGACGGACCGCCGGTGTGAATCGTGCTCTGGATACCGTATTTGCGGGCCCATGCCACCATGCGCCGTCCAGTGACTCCGTCTTTCACGCTGCCCAGTCCAACTTCGCCGAGAAATTTCACTCCCGCCGCCGCAAGTTCCCTGAAGTCATCTTCGACCATGCCCTGCTCGAGCACCGGCGCTCCCGCGTAGACCTTAACCCCTCCCGGACGAAACGCATGGAAGGCACGCTGCGCGAAAATCGCCATCGCTTTCAGACCGACAATATCCTTGGGCCGGCCCGGGGTGTGAACCTCTCCCGCAGAAACCATTGTAGTGACGCCGCCGTGCAGGCAGCTGTCGATCCAGCCCAGTTGATTCTGGCGAGGAGTCCAATCGCCGCACACCGGATGCACGTGGCTGTCGATGAGTCCGGGAGCGAGCGCAGTGCCTTTGGCATCAATCGTCGAGGTGGCGCCCGCAGTGTCAACGTCCTTCTCTCTGCCAACCGCGTGGATCAGGCCGTCAATCGCAACCACGGTGTCGGCGTCAAGAATGGGGTGGTCAAGATCGCCGCTGAGTAGCAGCCCGATGTTGCGGATCACCAGTTTGTTGGGGGCTGCGGATTTTGCCGGAGTATCGTGGCTCATGGGTCGTTTCTCATTGGGAAATTCTCGAATCCGCAAATCATGCGCCGCGCTTCTTCTCCCGCGTAGCTTCGCGATGGGCAATTCCTAGAAGATCGGGCAAAGCTTCCCGAGGCACTTTGGCGAGGCTCACGAGGATCCACGGGTAGTCGCGATAGTGATCGGTGATGAAATAGGTTTCCGAATCGGCTGCCATCAGTTCCTCTCGACGGTCGAAAGGCATTTTGACGACGATCTTATCCAAGTCCTGGTGCAACCGCACGAAGAGTTGGCCCTTCGTCTTCAACGCTGGCGTTCCGTACGAAGTGCTCTCTTCCACGTTGGGAAAGGTCAGACCGACGCGCCGTACGGTGTCGTAAGTGACGGGTTGTTTCTTCATGAACTCGCTTGGGTAGCTTAGCGCATTAACCAGGCGCTCACCAGCGATGCCACAACGTTGTCAACGCCGGAAGGTTGGTGCTACGCTCGGCTTTCGCAACCGAAGCGCAACAAGGAGAGTCATGGTTTCGCAAGATGTTTCGCAAGATTTTATTTTCTGGGAAGTGGACGTGCAATCCGATTTCATGTTGCCGGGAGGGAAGTTGTATGTGCCCGGAGCGGAAAAGTTATTGCCCAACATTCGGTTGCTAACCGATGCCGCGCGCCACGGGCAGGTTTTCCTGGTCTCGCATGGTTGTTTTCACCCGCCCGACGATCCCGAATTCAAAATCTTTCCGCCGCATTGCGTGAAGGGAACTGCCGGCGCAGAGCTTGTCCCCGAAGCCCTGACCGACAAAGTTGTGCGCGTGCCCAACGATGCCGACGCAAAGCTGCCGGAAGATTTATCGCGCTTCCAGCAGATCCTGCTGGAGAAGCAGACGCTGAACATTTTCGAAAGCCGGCACGCCGACGCGCTCGTCCACCGACTCGGAACTCAAGCCGAGTTTGTCGTCTTCGGCGTGGTGACGGAATATTGCGTGAGCTTTGCCGTCAAAGGCCTGCTCGAGCGCGGACGGCGCGTCGCCGTACTACAGGATGCGATTGAAACTTTGAAATCAGAAGACGGTCAGAAAACCATTGCCGAACTCGAACGTCTCGGCGCGCGGCTTACGACCACGCACCAGGCTCTCAGCGCGCTCAGCCACTGAGAGCCTGAGTTCGGCAGCCTGGCTCGGCCCTAGTGATGGTCGCCGTGGTTGTGGCGCCAGGTCCAGTACTCTTTCTGCTCATCCTTGTTGAGCTTTTTAAAGTCGCGATGCGCATCGCGATGCGTTTCCACGGTCCAGCGATTGTAGTAACCCACTTCCTCATCGTTCCACACGTGATAGTCCGTGTAGTAAGGGTCGTAAACGCGATAAGGGTGACGCGCGCATGCCATTCCTGCAAACGACGAACTCAGCGCGGCAGCGAGCAGCAGTGCACTCAGGGAATTGGAACCACGGCTCATGTTTTTCTCCTTCGAGATAGAAAAACACATCTCAGCCCGATTAGTTGCAGAAGGGGCGTCTCTGGGTTCAGAAACGTGTACCTCCGAGTACGATACTACCGGTAACAGGAGTCCGGCCAGCCTGTAACGTTTCCTTGCGAACACGATTTCCTTTTCTTTCGATTACTTTTCAACCAAGGCTGGATTGTAATAGACTTGGGCTCGAGGAGATTCCACGTTGGGTGACCCGTTGCGCGCACTGCTGGACTTGCCGGAGCAGGAACGAACCGAGCGCGGACTCGAGCACACGCCGCGCGAAATCTGGCAACAGCCGGACACATGGAGCCAGACCTACCAGCGTTGCCTCGAACACCGCGGCGAGTTGAACGACGCGCTGCGGCGCGCCGGAATCGGCCGCGGCAACACTTCTTCGCCCACCGTTTACCTGGTCGGCGCCGGCACTTCCGATTACACCGGCCGCGCGCTGGCTCCACTGCTCCGTCGGCGCTGGGGCTGTGACGTTTGGCCAATTCCAAGCACGACTCTGCTCACCGAATTCGAAGAGTTCCACCGCCCGGGAAGAGAATATCTGTGGATTTCGTTTTCCCGTTCGGGACAGAGTCCAGAAGGTGTCGCGCTGCTCGAGCAGGCACTCGATCGCAATCGCGAGATCCGTCATCTGGTGATTACCTGCAATCAGCAGGGGCCGATGGCGCAACTGTGCGCGCAACATCCCGACCGCGCCGTGGCTCTGGTGCTTGACGATGCCGTGAACGATCGCGGCCTGGCCATGACCAGTTCATTCAGCAACATGGTTCTGGCCGGGCAGTGCGTGGGGAACCTCGAAGAGTTTGAACAGTTCGGCGACGTAGTGGCGCAAATGGGCGAGACCGGTCGGCAGTTCCTTCCAACTGCAGCCGAAGCCGCCGAGGCCATTACGTTACTGGGTTGCACTCGCACCTGCTTTGTCGGCGCCGGAGTGCTGCGAGCGGTGGCCGATGAATCCGCGCTGAAAGTGGTTGAGCTGAGCGCCGGCAAAGTTACCACCATGGCGGAAACGCCGCTCGGGCTGCGTCACGGGCCCATGTCGAGTGTCGACAGCCATACTCTGTTCGTGGCTTTCCTCTCCAGCGAAAAACAGAGGCGCGGATACGAACTCGACTTGTTGCGCGAGATCGATCGTAAGCATCTGGGGCGGGTGCGCGCCGTGGTCACCGCGCGAGGCGACGCTGATGCTTCGTCCCTCGCTGACTATTCTTTGTCGTTGAATTGTGCCGCGGATTTTCCCGATTACTATCGCCCCATGCTCGATGTGATGCTGGGCCAGTTGATCGGCTTGTTCGCTTCCATGCGATGCGGCCTCAAGCCCGACCAGCCCAGTCCCGGCGGGACAATTACGCGGGTCGTTGCTCCGATCAAACTCTATTCGTGAATTCTCTTTAACTCGTCACCGTCGTTAATGCGGCGGGCTCGTAGTTGCAGAACGGGTCGGTGCCCAAGGCGTCTCCGGTGTGAGCATAAGCCCGGGCGCGCGATCCTCCGCAGATGTGGCTGTATTCGCAGGCTCCGCATTTTCCGTGGAACTGGTCGGGGGAGTGCAGCGCCCGAAAAGTCTCCGAGTCGCGGTAGACGTCGACGAGCGATCCGCTGCGGACGTTGCCGCAACGCAGCGGCAGGAATCCAGAAGGATAAATGTCTCCTAGGTTCGAGACGAATACGATTCCGTGACCGTCACGAATCTGAAAGCCTTTATAAACCGAAGTGGCCTTCATGTCCGCAGTCGGCATAGCGGAGGCGCGCATAGTTTCAATTGCGATGCGGCGATACGAGGGCGCTTCAGTGGTTTTGATGGCAAAGGGCGAGTGCGGAGAAAGATCGAACACCCACTTCATGATCGCTTCGCCTTCTTCGGGCGACACTTCATTCAGAGCCTTGCCCCGTCCCACAGAGATCAGCATGAACAGGCTCCAGCGCATGACTGGAAAACTTGTGCGCAGCAATTCGTAGATCGCGGGCAAGTCGTCAGCGGTTTCTTCCGCGACCAGCGTGTTGACCTGGATGGGCAGGCCGAGCCGTCCGCAGTGCCGCGC
>JBEKWZ010000200.1:0-6507 GCA_049512555.1 Candidatus Sulfotelmatobacter sp.
GAAAGAGGGGTTGATGCAAACGTTGTCGCTCAGGCCGGGGACTGCGCCCGTGCTCCAGTTGCCCTTGGTCGTCCACTGGCCGTCGCCAGCGCCGCCGGTCCAGTAGATCGTGCTCGTCGTATCGCAGCTCTGGGCGCGCACGAACTGCGGTGCTCCGAACAGAATTTCAAGGACCACAGCAAGAGCAAGGATCAGCGAGCGTTTCATAAAATCCCTCCAGTGTCGGGCGGCGGTGTGGGGCAATTTACTTTCTGCGCGGTTCTGTTCTCTCGTACTCTCCTTCGACTGGCAACAATCGTCGGAGTCGGTCCAACTTTCCTGATCGTCATTTCCCAGATTCCACTGTGAGCATGATGCTGTTTGAGTCGAAGTTCACCGCGAAATGCTCGTTGGAGTTGATGACCGTGCCGTTCACGATCGGGAAAGTGCCTGTACGGCTTGAACTTGTTAATTAACGCCAGGTTCAACGTTCCCGCGAGCTTGACCGCGTCGGTGACGCTGAGTTGACTGTATTCAGAGCCGGCGTTGATCCCGCCGATCTGCACGTCCATCACGCCAGTGGCGAGCTGCGTATAGTGGTTGGCGATTGAGACCGAAGCAGAGGCTTTCTTGCTGTCTCCGATAATGAACGTGGCCGCCGCGCCGGTCGCGTTGCCGACCGAGACATCTCCGTTAAAACTGCCCGAAGCCTGCAGCGTGCCGCCGGTGATGTCGGTCAGGCCTCCAGCGGGGACCGTGAGAGTTCCGTCGACAGTGGTGGTACCGGCGATCTGGTTGAAGTTCGTGCTGGTGCCGCCGACGGTAAATGTGCTGCCTCTTGAAACAATGAGCTTGCCCTCATTGTTGAATGTCCCGCCGGTTTCGAAGCTCTGGCCACCCGACAGCTCAAACGTGCCTTTGGAGCTGTTGTTGCTGAAGTTCAAAAGGCCATTGGCGCCGTTCTGATTGAGGATCTGGCCGTTCCCCGACAAAGTCAGCTTGGCGGCGTTGGTGACCAGATCGGCATTGGGGAACTCGAGAGTCCCGTCAAGGACGTAGCTGCCGCCGGTCAGAGTATTGGTCGTGTTGTTGTAATTGGAGAAATTTCCGACGATCTCAATGATCCCACTGGGCGAAGTCTCTACCAGCGTGCCCAGATTCTTGAAGGTGTGATTGGGGCCTACATCGAAGATCAGCGGATAGCCTCCGTTATTCGTGACGGTGGTGTGCGCGCTGACGGTGATATTGAATGTGCCATCCCCAATCGTGCCGCCGGCGGTGAGCGCGGGAACGTTGATGGTCAGGGCGTTCTTCTTTCCGGCGGCCCCGCCAACTTTATTATTGGGGTTGTTCGATGAAGTGATCTGACCGGTACCATTCACTGTGACGGAACCGTCGATCACGAGGAGGGCAGTGAACTCGGCTGCATCGAGATACAAGTCACCCGGAGAGATCAAGTCGAGCACGCCTTCCAAAATAAGTTCGCCGTTATCGTCAATCTCGATGATGATCGCGACTGTGTTCGGGTCAGTGATGCCGTCCAGAATGGCATTGATCACGATCACGGTGCCGCCGCCGGAAATATCGATGCCCGAAAGCATCACTCCGTCCTCCCACTGTAGGATCGCATCGCCAACGACGGTGATATTTCCATTTGTAACCGCGCCGCTGTTGAGGTACACAGTGCCACCAGTGACGCTGAAAGTACCGTTCGTGTTGTTAAAGGTCGGGACTTGAACCGTGAAGTATGAGCTGGTGCTGAGGGTGCTCTCATTATTGAACTGGTTGACGGTGAGTTCTCCTTCGTTGGCATAGATAACTTGCGGGCTCAGGTTGGTTAGCGTGCCGTTTCCCGTCAGCGAGGCGTTCTGGCCCGCGAGGTTTACGCTTCCCGTGCCCCCCACTGTGGCCGCTCCTGGGACGATGAGTTCGGCCGGTTGCGCGCCGGGAGCACCGGTAACTTCGATCGAGCCGTTGTTGGTGATGTCTCCCACCAGGGTTGTCCCGGCGGTGTGATTTGCGTCGCTGGTGATGAAGTAGTCGCCGGTAATCGTCACGCCATTGAGAGTGGGTGCGCCCGTCACGGCAGTTGCAGTAGTAGCCGACGTCACGGCACGACTGCCCTTTACCGCCGCACGCTTAACCGCCGCAGCCGTAGTGGCCACTGGCAGCGCGTAGGCCTGGCCCGAGAGCGTGCCACCCACGACCGTGCATCCATTCAGCAGGGCTGCGCCTTCACCTCCAACGATGGAGCCGCCTCCGTTCTGGACGGTGTTGTTGACGAACTCAATCGCTCCGAAGCTTTGAGTCGCAATCAGTCCGGAATTCGTCACCGAGTTGGTGAACATCAGCGGGTGGGCCGACGAATCCCCTTCAATCTGGCCGCCCGGCGCCTGATTCTGCAAGGAAGACACTGAGATAGTTCCTTCCCCAACCATCGATTGCTGGTTGATAAGCGTTCCTGGTCCGGAAATGAAAGCCTGTGGAGACGCCAATTGCGTCAGGCCGCTGCCGGAAAGAGTCGCGATGTTCGTGATCTTCAGGATGCCTCCGCTCCCGCCTCCATTCACGTCGATGTTTAGCGCGCCGTTGTTGGCTATAGTAGTGCCGGTTACGGTGAGCTGGTTGCCCCCTGTGATATTCAGGCTCTCCTGGCTGTCGATTTCCAGGTTGTAAATGGTCGCGGAGACGTCCATCACGGGCTGCGGCGGGCCGATGACCGAGATCACAACGTTAAAATTGCCGTTGGGCCCGCCTGGTTTCGTCGGCGGACTCCAATTATCGCCATCGCTCCACTGGCTGTTGCCGTCGGCGCCGGTCCAGCTTTCCTGGGTTGGGCCTTGGGCGGAGGCCGGCACCTGCAGGCAAAGGAACAGACAGAGCAGACCAAGAAGCGGCCAACAACCGCTTCTAGCCGCCCGGCAAGCGGAAATCGATCCCCAAGAAGCGAATGATCCCTTTTGAGAGGGAGCAGATCGGGTGCTTGCCAACATTACCTCGAGCCACATCAGTTTCGGCGTGCTCATGGAGCTTCTCCTTGAAATCAATCCTTTATCTCGTCTTCTTCGCGTATCGGGTCGGGCCAGGAGCCGCCAGCACCCCTTTATTGTTGGTTTGCAATTGGCCACGAACCGTCCTAGAATCGACGCCCACTGGCCGAAACTCCCCCAGATCTAGTTCTAGTTCTCGTTCCCGGTCCTGATCGCTGGTGGTCATTTTGCAAATCTGGAGACACCATGCTCCAGCAACTCATATTTCGTCGTTAAGGCTGGCTGATTAAGTTATGAAGAAACTCTGAAGACATGTATGTCGAAGCAGCCCAAACTGTTATACGAATGCGGGCCCTTCGTCCTGGACCCCCTGAATCACCTTCTTTCCCGCGATGGCTCCCCCCTGCCCCTGCCCCCAAAGGCGTTCGACACGCTATTGGTGCTGGTGCAGCACGGGGGAAACCTGGTTGAAAAGGAAGAGCTTCTGAAAGCCGTGTGGCCGGACACGTTCGTCGAAGAGAACAATCTCACCCAATACATCTCACTGCTGCGCAAGGTTCTGGGGGACAATGCGGATCAACGGCAATTCATCGAGACCGTACCCAAGCTGGGGTATCGTTTCGTGGCTCCGGTGCGGGAGGTGGAATCTGGGGCGAGCGGGGCCTACGCGGAACGCGACGTCCCGAGTCCAGGCACAGAGAGTCAGGGCAGCACGACTACGCCAGCGGGAGAACAAACACCAGCTGCGCCAGCTGGCGCAGCGCCCGGCGCCTCTTCTCAAAAGCAAGCCAAGATCCTGCTTTCGGCGATTGCAATCACAGTGCTCGCCGCCATCGGCTTGATTTCCTATCGCCGAATATTTCGACCACCTCAGGCTCCGTCGCCTTCAGTTTCGGTTGAAGTGCGCCGAGCGGTGGCCGTCCTCGGGTTCAAGAACCTGGCGGGCAATCCCGAGGCGAATTGGCTTTCCACCGCTCTGGTTGAGATGCTGAATACGGAACTGTCTGCAGGAGAACGGCTGCGCGCGGTGTCGGGCGAAGACATCGCCCGCGCCAAGAAGAATCTCAAGATCATCGACAGCAATATCTTGTCCAAGACCAGCCTGGCTCAGATTCACCAGATTCTGGGGGCCGATGTGACTGTCTCCGGGTCATACCTCGAGATGGGCTCTGGATCGGATGGACAAATCCGCCTCGACATCGAAATTCAAGACACGGCCGCTGGCGACACGATTGGATCGATCGCAGAAGTCGGAACAGTTTCCAACTTATTTCAGCTGATCAGCCGAAGTGGCAGGCAACTGAGGGGGAAACTGGGAGCGTCAGAGGCGTCGAGTCTGGAGGAAGAGGAAATCCGCGCGGCGCTTCCCTCGACCACTGAATCCGCACGCTTTTATGCGCAAGGCTTATTGCGATTGCGGGAATTCGATGCACCAGCCGCCCAGATTCTGTTCACTAAGGCATTGGCCGTCGATCCAAATTACGCCGTGGGTCATTCCGCGCTGGCTGCAGCTTGGTCCGCACTCGGATATGACGAGAAGGCCAAGGTGGAAGCCAAACGTGCTTTCGAGTTATCCCAGAATCTCTCGCGCGAAGACCGTCTTCTGATCGCCGGGCGCTACCATCAGATGAACCGCGAGTGGGATAAAGCCGTCGAAACCTATCAACTCCTCTTTAGTCTTTTCCCCGACAATCTTGAATACGGCCTCCGCTTAATGGATGCGCAGACCTCCGCCGGCAAAGGACGGGACGCACAGGCGACAGCGGCAATATTGCGGAGATTGCCACCCCCGTCCAAGGAAGATCCGCGGATTGATCTTGCGGAGGCAGATGCCGACGTTTCGCAGGGGAACTTCAAAGAGGCGCTGCAGAGTACAGAGGTTGCCGCAAAAAAAGGAGAAGCGCTCGGAGAGCGACTGCTGGTTGCGAGGGCGTTGGTCAAACAGGCAGGGGCGTCCCGCGCTCTCGGTCTGACCGACCAGGCAATCCCTGCTCTCGGGCAGGCAAGAGAGTTGTTCCGGAGCTCCGGAGACCGACAGGGCGTGGCCTTGACTTTGCTTGTCACGGCCGGTGCACTCAAGGGCATGGGAGACTACTCAAAAGCGCGCGCAGCGGCGGGCGAAGCGTTGCGAAATTTCGAACAGATCGGCGACAAGAGAGGTACGGCCCAGTCAGTGAATACGCTGGCCACCATTCAGTACGAGCAAGGTGATCTTCCGCAAGCCAAGACATTGTTCGAGCAGTATCTTCAGATCGAGCGCGAAGTCGGATCGAAGATAAATATTGCCGGTGCTTTAGGCAACATCGCGAATGTGCTCGAAGCCCAGGGTGATTTGACTGAAGCCCAGAAACTGACGCAGCAGTCTATCCAGGTTTTTTCCGAGGTCGGAGACCAGAGGGCCCTCGGGATCGCCTTCGGTAACCTGGCGAGTCTCTTCCTCGAGCAAGGCGACTTGCCGCAGGCCAGCAAGACCTATAACGACGCAATCAAGATCAAGCGCGAGATCGGCTACCAAAGGGGAGTGGCTTACGATCTGGAAGGGTTAAGCGAGGTCTTCGAAGCGGAAGGCAACTTGGCCGATGCGCGCAAAAGTGCCGAAGAAGCGCTTTCGATTCGAAATGCGATTGGCGAAAAGCACAATGCCGCTTCAAGTGAACTTGGCCTCGCAGAGTTGGATTTGGATGAAGGAAAAGTGTCGGAGGCGGGGGCTTTGGCTACCCATGCGATCGAAGTGTTCAGGAATGAAAAATCGAACACCGACCAAGCTCTCGGGCAAACGCTACTGGCCCGCTGCCTGCTGGCCGAAGGCAAGGTCTCTGATGCTCAAACTGCTGTCGACCGTGCAACTTCCCTTTCTGGCGGAAGCGCCAGCCGCCCCCTCCGTTTTGAAATGGCGATCGCTTCTGGCTACTTGAACGTGGCGACGGCGAAGCCGGCCAGTCAGGGAACGGCATCCAACGCGGCGAAGCGGTTGCAGGCTTCTATCGACGAGGCACACCGGTGTGGCTATGCCGGATACGAATTCAGACTTCGGCTTGTTCTGGGCGAACTCGGAATGAGGCGAGGTAGTCCGGCAGCCGTGAAATCAGAACTCGAACGTCTAGCTCGCGATTCGAAGGCAAAGGGCTTCGATCTGATCTCGCACCGCGCTGCCGAGAAATCAAACCCTTAACAGAGCAAGTATATTCTTGCCTTAGCAGAACTAGAGCCCTGAAAGCTGCCTCCTACCAGAGGGCGCCTGTCACTGCCCGCTTCCAACCCTGTGGTGCAGCTTGCAGATACGCGACTTCAGCGTTCCTTCACAATTGTTTCACCGGGGCTTAAGTACGAAAACTCTGCCCACGGAGCAGTGTGTGTCCAGATTTTGAAATCAGCCCCGGCGCTAAAGCCGAGTGGAAAAGGAAAAAGGAGACCACAAATGCCTAAAAAAGGAAATCCATGGAAGCCTGTCGATTTCTACAAGGAGTTCTCGCCGTACCCGCTCAAATGCTACGGATCCCCCAACGACGTTCATGAGAAGTTTATGAACAAAGCGTTT
>JBEKWZ010000201.1:0-6232 GCA_049512555.1 Candidatus Sulfotelmatobacter sp.
GATCTGCACTCCTGACACCGCGAAGAGTTTTTCCGCAGTGGCGTATTTCTTTGCGCGCGAAATCCACAGCAAGCTGAGTGTTCCCGTCGGCGTTGTGGAGAGCGCATGGCCCGGAACTGCGATCGAGGACGGGATCGGTCCAGAAGCGTTACAGTCGCAAACGCAACTCGTGTACGCAACGAGAATCTTGAAGATGTCTTTCCTGCACGGGGCAGGACGTAATGCTGATCACTTCGATGCGTGACAAGCACCCTCCAAGGGGGCAAACGAGAGGGTTGCGACACAAAACACGACACAAATCAGGTGGTGAAGAATGTACCAGTGCCGGAAGTGATTGAAAATATGGTAGGCACGAGGAGACTCGAACTCCTGACCTCTACCGTGTCAAGGTAGCGCTCTAACCAACTGAGCTACGCGCCTACTTCTAAGGTCTTTAGTTTTGAGCGGATCCTCTTGGGTCGGTGTCCAAGTGGTGACCTTTTTCTTGTTTGATAATCGCATGGAAATCCAGTGGTGTCCAGAGGGGTCGGACACCTTATTGCCTGCCGTAACTCCGGGTTGCGGCGGTACGGGTTCGTCCCTTCGTGCCCTGAGCAAACATCCCTTGGCGCCGAAAATTGCCGCGGACCGTCGGTCGAGGCTGGTCTTAAGCGAACTTTAATCTGGTCCGTAGAAGCCAGAAACCGATGTTATTAGCAGGCAAGGGAGGAGTGCTCATGAAGGGAACGATCGTGAAGTGCTTGGAAGAACTTGTCATCAAGAGGTTTGGCGAGAAGAAATGGAGGGAGTCGCTAAGCAAGGCCGGATTCTCCGAGTTGAAAACCTTCACCATGCTCGGTGATGTTGACGAGGCAGAATTCATGCGAATCATGGAGGGCGTTGCCAGCGCCGCGTCCTTGTCGATGGAACAAACCATGGAAGCGTTCGGCGAGCACTGGTCCACGGTTTACGCGCCGACCGTCTACAGAGCATATTTCTCCTCCGCGAAGAGCTCCCGCGAGCTGTTGCTCAACCTCGATCACATCCACGATGTCATGACCAAGTCGATGAAGTCTGCCCGTCCGCCCCGTTTCCGCTACGAATGGAAGGGGGACAAGCATCTGATCATGCACTATGAGTCCAAGCGCGGACTGGTGGTCCTCATGCCCAGTCTCATTCGTGGAGTGGGAAAACACTTCAACGAGAAACTTACTGTAAGCACGCTTGGCAATGCGGTCCACGTGGAGTTTCCGTGAGGGTCCTCTGCAGCCCGAGCGTGGACGGCCATCGGAAATAGTCTCCCGCTCAGTCGACAATCCAAGAATCAACAATTTCCTAATCGATGCCGTGAATCCTCATGCTCACCAGTTGATCGATACTGAGGTCCCGTATTCCACGTGACCGCATGTCGCTGATGTATTCCGGCGTGACATTGTGGATCCGCATCGCGATCAGTTCGTCCGGATCTGGATGGGAATAGCCGAGTCCCTGCAGTTTTTCGATGAACTCCAGCGAAACGCCATGAATTCGAAATGCAAGCAGTTTTTCCATATCCACGTGATCGTAGCCGCGCCGCTTGAGCTGCTCCATCCATTCCGGCGTCGCGCCATGAATCCGCATCGCAATCAGCGTGTCTTCGTCTGGCGAGTAACCGGCCTGATGCAGGCTGCGAATCATCTCCGGGGTCACTCCATGAATGCGGAATGCAACCAGTTTGTCGCTGTCGGCGATCTTCAGCCCCTCAGCGCGCAGCGCTTTAATGAACGCCGAGTCCACGCGGAAAATGCGAAACGCAATCAGCTTGTTAGCATCGAGATCGCTGAGGTGCTCATTCTTCATCTGCTTCGCGAATGCAAGACTCACATCCTGCACCGCCATGCTGAATTGTTTCTCTTCGTCCACCGAAAAGCCGAGCGCCTGCATGGCCTGCGCATAATTTGCATCGGCCTGGAAGTGAAAGATGCCGGCGCCTTCACCATTCTGTAGAAATCCCTCGCATTCGATCTTGCCCGCATCGCGCGTGATGGTGAAGTGAACGTCCTGGCGTCCGGGCTTCGAGAAATCTACTCCCTGAAACGAAGTTACAGGCCAGTCCGACTCGTGGCTTGAAGTACCGCCGTGATGATGTTCGATCAGCGAGAACTCGACCTTGCCGGCGTCTTCGGACTTGCTGATCGTCCAGTCTCCGCTGCGCACTTCGGCGGCGCGATTCTTAATTACGATCAGAAGAACGCAGGACGCAAAAACCAAATAAGCGAGGGTTCGGCGCATTCTCATAAATCTCTCCAGTTCAGAAAAGTTCGTGGCCGCCCTAGATGTCACCCTTGTCTTCCAACAAGCCCAGGCGCTTCACCTCAATCAGCTTTTCGATCGTAAGGTTTTGGAAGCCGTGCTTGCGGGCTCGTTCGATGAATTCGGGTGTGACGCCCTGCACCTTGGCGCCGACAATGTCGTCCACGTCGGGTTTGAATCCGGCCGATTGCAGGGCCTTGATGAATTCCGGCGTGACGCCCTGCACTCTCATGCTGACGATTTCGTCCGCGCTGGGATTGAGGCCGAGCGCCCGGATGTTACTGATGTATTCCGGTGTTACGCCTTGCACACGCATGCCCACAATGTCGTCTGCACTGGGCTTCAGGCCCTGCGCCTGCAGGCCGTGTACATAGTCCGGCGTCACGCCCTGCACCTTGAGCGCGATCACTTCGTCAGAATCCACGGTCAGGCCGGCGGCACGCAGTGCGCGAACATAATCCGGCGTGACTCCCTGGACTTTCAGTGCGACGATCGCGTCAACGTCGCCTGCGATGCCAAGCTCTTTCAGGCTGCGCACGTAATCCGGGGTTACTCCCTGAACCTTGAGCGCAACAATCTGGTCCGCGTCGCCCTGAATTCCGACTTCTTTCAAGCCACGCACATACTCCGCGTTCACTCCCTGAACTTTGAGCGCGACGATCTGATCCTGGTCGGGAGTGAAGCCCAGCGCGCGAAGGTCGCGGATGTATTCCGGAGTGACGCCCTGCACTCGCAGAGCGACGAGGCCATCCACGTCGGGATGCAGGCCCAGTTCGTGCATCGCCCCCACATACTCCGGCGTGACGTCCTGGGTCTTCAGAGCGATTAACTCGTCGATGGTGAGATTGGCGAGGCCCGCTGCCTTCATGGCATCAATGTAGGAGACGCTGGTCGACGCTGGAGTGGCACTCTGCGCCGCCGAGGGCTTTGGAGTTGGAGCGCTCTGCGAAGCCTGCGGTTGTGTGGAGTCGGGCACAGGCTTGGGGGTCGCTTGTGCGACATAACCGGCGTGAGTCGTCGGTGGATGCGCCATTTCCAGCAGCGCATTTCCAGCGACGAGCGCCGCGGTCAGGCAGAGGACGCTGCCCGTCAGTCCGATGCCGCGCATTCCTGAGCCGAGGGTCTTCAGCCCAAGCACGCGGACGACGCGCTCGGTCAGCGGACCGCGATTGGCGGCCATTGCGAGGACCGGAGCGCTGCGCCATTCTTCCATCAGCGTCAGGGCGCGCGCGTATTCTACGGCGTTGCCGCACAGCGCGACCGCCACATCGTCGCAGCAATGCTCGCGTTCCGCGCGAATGCGTTTATTCAGCCACCAGACTGCGGGATGATAGAAAAGCAGCGTCTCAACGCAAACCTGGAAGACATTCACAAAAGGATCGAAGCGCTGGATGTGCGCCAGTTCGTGAGCGATCACCACTTCAAGCTGTTCTTCGGAGAGTCCCGTGAGAGCGGTAACGGGCAAGAAAACCACGGGGCGAAACCATCCGATCACTGCCGGAGCTTGCAACCAGGCGCACTCGCAGTAGCGGATCGCGCGAGTGATGCCGAGCTGATCTTGCAGCCTGTGACACATCTCGAGCACTCGGTTCTCAACCACTGTGGATTGTCTGCGGCGTTCGCGCTCCAGCAGCAGGAATCCGCCGGCAGAACGCCAGCTGAAGAACGCCACTCCCACCAGCCACCCCTCCACCAGCCACGGAAGTATGCCAGGCGATGATTCCTGTGAGGAAGATGCAACCGAGGATGATGCGGCGGAAGAAATCGCCCGGTGTTTAGGGTTCGCCATGGCCCCAGCAGAGCCGAGCGGCTGCGAACGTTCCACTACACCGTACTGCGATTGCCACGAAAGCACGCAAGTCGCGATCGGCGCGATGAGCATCAGCAAAAGGACCGCAGCGCCGACTGCATAACGCACTCGCGCGCGGCGCGAGAGCGCCATTAAAGCTGCGCCCAGAGCGGCCAAAGCAGTTCCCTGCCACACGAAATGCAACAGCGCCCACGCCAGAGATTGCATCACGGTCGGCGACAACAGCTTCATAAGAGTGGAAGTCATCGGCGGCTCCTTTCGTACTGGTCCAGCATGTGGCGCAATTCTTCGATCTCCTCGCGTGAAGCCTTGCGTCCGGCCATGGCATGCATCATGAGCTGGCTCGCCGATCCCTCAAAGACGCGCTGCAAAATGTCTCCAGCGAGTTGGCGCTTGGTCTGCTCGGCCGGCAGGCATGCCTCATAGACGTGCGCGCGCTGGGTTTCGTTTCGTCGGACTGAACCTTTTGTCGTCATGATTTGCAGAAGCTTGAGGACGGTGGTGTATCCGATGGATTTCTTTTCGCTCAGCGCTTCATATACCTCACGGACGGTCGAAGGCCCGCGACTCCAGAGGACACGAAGAATCTCGAGCTCTGAAGCCGTCGGCTTTTGCGGAGAGTGTGTCATGCGAAGCAAAGTACTACGAAGGTATTCGTAGTGTCAACGAAAATCTTCGTAGTTCGTGGCAGCCGGTCAAGATGGACCCACCCGACGGATCGGCCGCCGTCGGCGACGCAACCACCAAGACACTATCCTTTTCGGCCCAATCGAGTAAGAATTTTTAGGCCCCCCGCACAGCGGGCTGCGCTATGAAAATCTCTTCGTCATTTACAAAATTGGCAGGTCGTTACGAGGTCCCGCAAGTCCTCGGCCAGAGCGGCTCGGACCTCAAACTCTCGTCGGCAGATCCTGCGCTTCGACAATCGACATCCAGATTTGACCTTCGAGGTTAGAGCGCTTGGAGCAAAGACCCGACCAACAGGCCCCCGCCGAATCCAAAACGCAACTGGTTGAGCAGATCAACCTCTGTCTGCGTGCGGGCGACTACTCTCGCGCCCTGGATTTGTTGCGAGGCGCGGCCGCCGAATTCCCCAACGATGCGGATCTGTCGGAACTAGAAAAGCTCGCCCACGATGGTGGCAAGCGCAATGCCGAAGCCAACCGTCTGATTACCCAAAGCCAGGAATTGTTCGCGCAGCGGAAGTCCTCCGAAGCGATTCAGTTGTTGCGCGAGGCCTACGAACTGGATAAGAAAAATGCCCTCGCCCGCTCCATTTTGGCCAATGCCCTGGTCGAGCAGGCGCATTCCGTTGTAGAAACCGATTGGCGGGAAGCCGAAACGCTGGCCAAACAGGCGCTCGACTTGAACCCTTCGCATCCCACGGCCAAAACCATTCGCAGCCTTATCCTCGACCGCAAGAAAGCGAGCCCGCTCGAGGAATGGGTTTCGCAAGCCCGCAAGCTCCAGTCCTCCGGCGATCTATTCGCAGCCTTGTCTCGGGTCGAAGAGGGACTCGACATTTATCCGAACGATCCCAAGTTGCTGCAGACTCAGGATGCAATCCAGCGCGACCAGAACCTTCGGCGCCGCCAGGCCCGCCGCCGCGATCTGGAAGACCTGCGACGCATGGAGCTGGAAATCGATGCCGCCGCGGATGATGCCGCGAAAAGGAAACTCACCGATCGCATACAAGCGATGGCCGCCACGTATTGGACCGATGGAGAAATCATATCCGTCGCCAACGGCCTGCTGCAGCGGCTGGGTTTGGTCTCTCAGTCGACTTCAACCGCGTCGCCTCGCGGCGCCGTCATCTTTCACGTCCCACCCCGCAGCGCTCCGAAGCCCGCGGGCGTTGATACCAGTCAGGTTCCTCCAAGTCAGGTTGCGACAAGTCAGGTTCCGCCAAGCCCGCCGCCAAGCCAGGTTGCACCCGGAAACCCTCCGCCCGCCATTGCTCCGTCGAGCATTGTTCAGTCGAACGCCGTTCCGTCGAGCACGACTCCGACCAGCAGTGTTCCGCCCCCGACCACTCCGCCAGAGCAGAAACCCTCCGCTTTGCCAGCAGCCATCGTTCCCGCCGCCGAGCCTTCCGCACCCGCAGCCAAAGTTACACAGCCATCGTCTCGGCCAAAATCGCCCACGCGGTCG
>JBEKWZ010000202.1:0-6212 GCA_049512555.1 Candidatus Sulfotelmatobacter sp.
CGGCGTCGTACGCGTCAATGAATCCGCGCACGCCATACTCGCCACCGGAAACGCCAAGCACGACGAGGTTCTTCACCGCCAGCGGCGCCACCGTGAAGCTGTACCCGATGCGATAGTCCGCCGCCACCACGTCCCACACCACGGCCCCAGTCTTCGCATCGAGCGCAACCACGTGCGCATCCAGCGTCCCTAGAAAAACCTTGTCCCCCAGAATCGCCAGCCCGCGATTCACGTGCCCGCAGCAGGGACGAATATCCGCGGGAACCTGCCGCTGGTACATCCAGATCGGCCGTCCCGTGCGGGCATCAAGCGCAAACGCGCGGTTATCCTGCGCGGTCGCATAAAGAATTCCGTCGACGACCAGCGGCGTAGTCTCCAGCTTTCCCGTCGCCGCCGTCTGGTACACCCACTTCGCAGACATCGTGCGCACGTTCGCAACGTCGATCTGATCAAGCCTGCTAAATCGCTTTCCGGAATAATCCCCGGAGTACGTCATCCAGTTCTGTGGTTCCTTCGCAGCATTCACCAAGCGATCAAAGGTAACCTGAGCATGAGCGTAACCAGCGAAAACGCTCGCGATCAACCATGTCGTAAGCAACCCCACGAGGGTCCTGAGTCGACAGTGGAGGGTCCTGGCTCGACCGTCGAAGAGCGGCGCTTCAGCGCCGCGTTGACGCGTCAAAAAAGTTCGGGGCTTTAGCCCCCGTACACCGGGCCTGAAGGCCATCTCCGTTGCGCCTTGACGCGGCGCTGAAGCGCCGCTCTTCCACCGCCGTAACCACATCTCAGGCGACTCGACGTAGCCTCGCGCCCTCATTTCGCCCCCACGCTAAACAGGTAGGCCACAATGTCCTCCAGTTCCTTGTCGCTCAAGACTTTCGGGTCGTACTTCGGCATGGCCGACTCGCGGCTCTTCTGAAACGACTGCAGCTTGTCTTTCTCCAGCAGATGAATGTGCTCGCCCGCGTCCATGATCTGCACGCTGAAGCTGTCTTCATTGAGAGTGACGCCCGCGATTTTCTTCCCGTCGGCCGTGACCGCCGTAACACTCTCGTATTCCTGTGGAAATTCCTTCGTCGCCTCGGTCAGCCCCCAAGCCAGCCTCCAGCTCGGATTGCGCACCGAATCGATAATCGCCTCCCGCGTGCGCGACCCACCCACGCTGGTCAACTCCGGCCCTAGCCTCCCGCCCTTACCCGCAACCATGTGGCAAAGCGAACAGTTGGCATCGCCGTAAAACAATTCTTTTCCGTGTGCGGCATTTCCTAGTGCTTGCGCTGGAGCTTTCACCTCCTGGCTGCGAATGTAGGTGATGATCTGCCAGATCTCTTCATCAGTCATGCCCACGCCCTGTCCGTTGGTCCCATTGGCCGGCATCGCAGTCCCGGGAATGCCGTTGCTGATCACCTGAAACATGTCCGCGTCGGAGTGCGTATGCTTCTTCACCGCCCGCGTCAAATCGGGCCCGCGCCCGCCGCCGTGTGCACCCAGTCCGTGGCACAACGCGCAGTTAATGCGGAACTCATATTCCCCCGCTTTCGCCGCCTTAGGATCATCCTTCAGCGGATTCTGGCCGTATGCCGCCGCGCTCAGAAACACGAATCCCGCGAAACCCACGCTCCACTGTCTGAACATGAATTCACCTTTCAGGAATTTGCCGAATTCTACGCTATCGCCTCGCGATCCGAGCTTTGGAAATCTCGGGCAGATTGAGAAAAACCGATTGGGAGAACCCATTGAGAAGAAACGCCCGTCCCCGCAAGGTCATGGCCGCCGGATATCTCCCCCCTGCACCTTCGGCTCTCTACACTGAATTCATCCCCCGAAGTGCCGATATCCCTTAGGTGAGCGTGTTTCTTGCTTTAGGGGTTCAGTCGCTGAGGCGTCAGCCCTTCCAACGGAAGGCGTCGGGCTGGGGCAGACCCAGGTGAGCCAGTACGCGATAGGCAAATTCGCGTGCCATCTCATCTAAAGACGCAGGGCGGTAATAGAGCGCCGGAATCAGCGGGAAGATGGTCGCACCGGCGTCGGCGGCCCGGTACATGTTGCGAATGTGGATTTTGTTGAGCGGTGTTTCGCGCACACACAGCACCAGTGGACGCTTCTCTTTGAGCGAAACGTCGGCCGCGCGCTCGATTAGTTGCCCGGCCACGCCGTTCGCGATGCGGGCCAATGTGCCCACGCTGCATGGGATGACGATCATGGCGTCGGCGGGATAAGAACCGCTCGCCACGTTCGCCCCGATGTCGGCGTTCGATTGCTCTTTGATTTTCAGTGCCCGAATTTTTTGTACCGGAATTTTGTTGGCCTGAGTTTTGGAAGCGCCAAGAATTCTCTCGACGAGGTTGGATCGTCCTTGGATGTCCAGTTCTTCGGCCATAACGCGCAATGCGCTGTCGGAAGCGATGAAGTTCACTGCTTCGATTCGCTCGTCGCGTGCCACGGCCAGCAGAAACTGCCGTAGGAATATGGCCCCGCTGGCGCCGGTTGTGGCGATGGTTAGATTTCGCGGTTGATGGTTCGACAAAACTCCTCCGACGAGGCAACTGCAGCATCGCCCCGAATCCGGAGCATAGGGAGTCTGTGAATCGGAAGTCAAGATGAACAAGCTCGGAACTCGAAGCTCAAAGCTCAGAGCTAACTGATCATGTCCTCAACCACGAATCTCCGGACCCGCCGCAGCGCAGCCCAGTTACACGCGCTGGCCGGAGTGGAGCGCGAAATCCGCGCCCAGGATTCGCACAACCGCCGCAAGTATCTTCGCGAATTCAACCAGGCATTTCGCAGCTACGAATCGCTGCTCGACTCTCATCAGATTCAAGAGACTCTGCACTCCGCCGACATCGTCCTCGTCGGCGACTACCACGCGCTGCCCGCCGCTCAACTCCATGCCGCCACCCTGATCGAGCAGCGCGCGCTCGCCGGGGATCGTCCCATCGTGCTCGGCGTCGAAACCATTTTCGCCCGCGACCAGCACATTCTCGACGAATGGTGGCGGCGCGAAATCGACGAGAGCGAACTTCGTCAGCGCATCCGCTTCGATCTCGACTGGGGATACGACTGGACCCCGTTTCATCAATTGCTCGTCACTGCCCGCGATCACGCTGAGGCCGTATATGGACTGGACTGCATGCCTCGCGAAGACCTGCGCAAGATCGGCGCCCGCGACCGTCACGCGGCGGCCAAACTTGCCGAAATCCGCGAGCGCCATCCCAACGCCGTCATCTTCGTGCTGTTCGGCGAATCGCATCTCGCGCCCGGCCATTTGCCGCGCGCGCTGCGTCAGCAATTGCCGAGAGAAAAAATTCTAACCGTGCTTCAGAACATCGACGCTCTCTACTGGCGCGCCGCAGGAGAGCGCGCCGACAAAGTCGAAGCCGTTCGCGTGAACGACGACGTTCTCTGCGTTTTCAACGCCACGCCGCTCGAAAAATATGAGAGCTACCGCCTGTTTCTCGATCAGTGGAGCCGCTGCGACGACGCTCCCGACTTTGCCCCCACCATGTACAACCTGATCGACAGCCTGGCCCGCTTCCTCGAAATTGATCGCTACTCGCCGCACAACGGCCAGCAGCCAAAGTTCCTGGTCGACATGGTCCCGGAAGTTTACGGCGGCCCATCCGACGCCATGCTGCGCCGACTGCTGTCGCGCAAAGGCATCGGCGAAGTCGAGCGCGAATCGATGCTGACCAGGGTCAATGAGCGCGGCAGCGCCTATCTGCCGCAGGTGAACGCGTTCTACGTGGGCGAATTCCAAATGATCCACGCCGCCGAAGATGCCGCCCGCTTCCTGCATCAGGCTTGTCAAGGCTTGCCGCAACGGCTCAATGGCCGCTCCGAAGTAGAAAGCACTGCCAGCGGAAATCGCGACCGCAAGACCGCAATCGACGATTTCTACGCTCGCGTGATCGAACACGCGGTCGCCTATTTCGGTTCGCGCGTGCTCTATCCTTCGCGTCCCGCTCCCGAAGACACATCGCCACTCACCCGTGCCGCCGTCGAAAAATCTGCCCAAGCCGCCATTCGGTCCGAGGCGAGCAAATTTGAGTCCGCCGCCGAAGACCTGGGCTACCGCATCGGATGCCAGATTTATGACGCCTATCTTGCCGGCAATGTTGCACCCAGTGGCCTGCGCCGCCTGTTCCTCGCTCACCTCAACGAACCTGGCCTGGCCCGCAAAGTCTGCACAGCGGTGATGGCCAAACTGCGTGCCGTTTCTCGCCCGCTTGCGCGCGCCGCCCACGCCTGAACTCAGCTCTCCGTGAAATGCTAATCTAGACTTCGGCCCGGTGGACTCGATGCCGAGCCTTGAATGCTGAGTGTTGAGTCTTGAGTCCTGAATGTTGAGCCCAGTGTGAACTCCGAATCCATCCGCCAACTTTTCGAACAAGTGCGAAAGGGCAAGCTCAAGCCCGACGATGCGGTCGCGCGCCTGCGCCATATGCCGTTCGAAGATCTCGGCTTCGCCAAAATCGATCATCACCGTGCCCTGCGCGTCGGCATGCCCGAAGTCATCCTCGGAGAAGGCAAGACTCCGGCTCAGGTCGCAGAAATCTTCGCGCGCCTCGCCAAACACGGGGGCAATATCCTGGCCACGCGGACCAACGAAAAGCAATTTGCAGCGGTCAAGAAAAAAGTTCGCTCCGCAGAATTTCGCGAGCTCGCGCGCGCCGTCGTTCTGCAGCGCGATCCCGCGAAATACGGCAAAGGTATCGTCGCCGTAGTCTCCGCCGGAACCAGCGACATCCCTGTCGCCGAGGAAGCCGTCGTCACCGCCGAACTCATGGGCAACGAAGTCGAACATTTTTACGACGTCGGAGTCGCCGGCATTCATCGCCTGCTGGCCAACCGCGAAGCCTTGACCCGGGCGCGCGTCGTCATTGTTTGCGCCGGCATGGAAGGCGCTCTGCCCAGCGTTGTCGGAGGCCTGGTCGGCGTCCCCGTCATCGCCGTGCCCACCAGCGTCGGCTACGGCGCGTCCTTCAAAGGAATCGCCGCCCTGCTCGGCATGCTCAACTCGTGCGCCTCGAATGTCAGCGTGGTCAACATCGATAACGGATTCGGCGCCGGCTACGTCGCCTCGCTCATCAATCGTTTACCATAATCCCCGTTACCATAACCGCGAAGGAGCCAGTCATGCCGATCGCACTTTCACCGGAAGTGAAACAACTCGTCGACCGCCCTAACTTCGCGCACCTGGCCACGCTGATGCCCGACGGTTCTCCGCAGTCGGTGCCTGTGTGGATTGGCCGCGAAGGCGATCACCTCGTCATCTGCACCGGAGAAAATTCTCTCAAAGCGAAGAACACACGCCGCGATCCGCGAATCGCGCTGTCGATCGTGGACTTTACTAATCCCTACGAAGAAGTCCAAATTCGCGGCCGCGTCATCGAACGCCGTCCCGATCCCGGCCTGAAGACCATGGATCTCATCTCTCACAAATACATCGGAAAGCCATTTCCGATGCGCAATCCAGATGGACGAGTCGCCCTGATCATTGAAGTGGAAAAGATGCGCTACACCAAGCTGCCCTTCGAACATACGCCGCCGAAATGAGCCGAAGCTACGAAACAGGCAATCTGCGCCTTTGCCGGATAACCTGCAATAGTCGAAACGTCAGTGCGGAGCCGCTAACGGCAAGCCAGATCGCGCTCCACACAGCCAGCACCGGAGCGTCCGCACCTCCGAACAGAAACACCCCCGCCAGCAGCATGGAACTTGGAACCGCCAGGAGCGCAAAGGCCAGGTCTCCGTTTTGTTTCTTGGGAAGCACTCCGCTGCGGCGCCAAACCAAGCAGTCATCCACCAGCCGCCCGACCATATACCAGCACAGAAGCCCCACAAGCCAGAATCCGAAGAACCTGAAGTTGAGGCTCATCCACGTTTGCCCTCTTCGAGCGGCAAACTCAATCGGTACGACTATGGGTACTCCCGGAAGATTGATGCCCTGTGCGAAGTCAAGCGCCTCCGGTCCCGGAACAAGGGACCATGTCCTGATCTCTCTGCCGTCACCTAGCACCACGTCGACTCTGTGCGATTCCGGCGCCCAGGGTGCCCAAGTAATCAGAAGCATCGCGACGGTTTGAATCAGAGGCAACCAGAATCGGAACCGCATTGCGTCAGATTAGAACATATGGTCGCGCAAGAAAAAAGGGCGCGTTCGTCACCGATCAGTGTCGAACCTCGCCCTCTTCCTCACCGCTACATCAACT
>JBEKWZ010000203.1:0-6203 GCA_049512555.1 Candidatus Sulfotelmatobacter sp.
AGTTTCCGTTGGCTTGCTCGATGGCGCGCTCGATCAGCACCTTCTTCGCGTCGCGAATGCCATCATGCAGCGCGCTCACCGGCTCGCCGGACGCGGCGGTCTCTTCCAGAATCGAGTCTGGCAAGTCATCGACCAGAATCAATTCGGTCGAGCCCAGCACCACGGCCCGCTCGATGGCGTTCTCCAGTTCGCGCACATTGCCCGGCCAGTCATAGCGTTGAAGGCAGGCACGAGCCTCAGGAGCAATGCCGGCCACGCGCCGTTTCACCTTCTCGCCATACTGCGCCGCAAAAAATGCCGCCAGCAGCGGAATATCTTCGCGCCGCTCCCGCAGCGCCGGCATATGGAGCGACACGACATTGAGGCGATAGTAAAGATCGGGACGAAAGGCTCCCGTACGCGATGCTTCTTTCAGATCGCGATTGGTAGCGGCAATCAGCCGGACATCGAGTTTGATGGGACGCGTTCCGCCCACCCGCTCAAATTCCCGCTCCTGCAGAACTCGCAGCAGCTTGGCCTGCATGGGGACGGCCAGCTCTCCGATTTCATCCAGAAAAACCGTGCCGCCCTCAGCCACCTCAAGCTTTCCCTTTTTTTGCGTGACGGCGCCCGTGAAAGCTCCTCGTTCATGTCCGAACAGTTCGCTCTCCAGCAAGGTCTCAGTGATGGCGGCGCAGTTAATGGCGACAAACGGTTTGTCGGTGCGGCCGCTATTGGAGTGAACCGCTCGCGCCACCAGTTCTTTTCCCGTGCCGCTCTCGCCCGAGATCAGCACTGTCGAGTCCCGCCCCGCCACGCGGGAAACAAAATCATAGACTTCGTGCATTGCCTTGCTTTCCCCGATCATGCTGTGGTGGATGTTCAGTTCCTCGTACAAGCGGCGGTTTTCCCCGCCCAGTCTCTCCACGTGCCGGGCGTTCTCAATCGCGAGCGCTGTAATATTTCCCAGCGTGGCCACAAATTCCAAAAGATCAGAGTCGAAGCGCGCGCCCGGAGAACTGGCGTCCAGGTACAACACCCCCAACATTTTGCCCTGCACTTCGAGAGGTACGGCCAGCACGGAGTGGACCTTGCGTTCGAGCAAGCTGTCGGCCTCGCGGTAAGCATCGTCGCTCTGGACATCGTTCGAAAGCACGGCGAGATTCTCCTCCAGCACGCGGTTCAGGATGGTCTGGCTGGCATGAATCGGCTGATTGGGCCCGAGGCGACGATGCCGGCCCACGATTGAAGAAAATCCTGCGCCGCCCTCCTCGCTCAATAAAACAGCGGCCTGATCAGCGGGGACTATGGCGAGAACCGCCTCCAGGACTTTCTCCTGCAGAGCGTCCAGGCCACGCACCGAATTCAAAGTCCGGCTGAACTCGAGCAGCACGTTCAGATCGCGAACCGTTTTCGCTGTGGCCGGCAGACCGTCTGGCCGCGAAGGCTGCAGGTACCGCGCGTCCTCTTTCCGCAGAATTACGGTCGCAGCGCCAGGCATCGGATTAGCGTCGAATTGCAGCGAGGCGTTGCCCGGAACGCCCTCGCTGCCTGCCCCCTGGAAAACGAGGATAGAGTTGCCCACGCGAATCTGGTCCCCATGCACCAGCACTCGGTCCATCACGGGCACTCCGCTCACAAAGGTATTGTTGCGGCTCTCCAAGTCCAGAAGCCGAAAGCCGTTGGCTTCCTTGCGGATAACGCAATGGCGCCGCGAAACCAGGGAGTCGAGCAGGGATATCTCATTGGACGGGTCGCGGCCGATCGAGACCTCGTCCACAATCAGGGGAAACAGCTTCCCCTTAAGGGGTCCGCTGACAGCTTCCAGCCGAGCCCCGCTCATAGGAAACTCACCCACTTCGCCCGAATGGCCCATGACGCAATGAGTATACTCGGACGACCATACTTGAACACTCCTGCTCGGCCCCGCCTACGCCGGCACCTAACATAAATGTTACGCACTAGCGTTTTTGTTTGGGTGGTTTGAACTCCGCCGGTCGGAGATCGGGGAAAATCCGAGGTGGCAGACCGGACTTTCCCCTTTGTTTCGGTCAAATTCACTGTAGATTGAGCCCGAACATCCAGGTGTCAGCTTTGGTACGCAGCTTGCATTAGCCAAGGCACTTGCGACGGACGGCCCGAGCAAGAGAAACAAATCCCAGGTCCCCAAGGAGCAACACAATGCAGATAAAGATGAATGCAAAGCTGGCAGTCAGGATCGCGATTCTGACGGTAGGAATGGTAGGCACCTTCGTGGCAGCAAGCGTTCAGACGGTTCCCGTCGCGGATGGCGGTCCGATTTTCTTGTGCCCCCCGGGCACACAGAAGACCTGCCAGACGACGCTGCCGCCACCGATGAGGCTGAAGGGCTAACGGCGCACGCGACCGCTGATCCATTCGGTCAGTCATCACTGAAGACGAACTTTTGAGTTCGCAACCTTTTGGGCTGGCGGGGACATCTTAGGAACCCCGCCAGCCATCTTTACGGAACCGATAGCTTCTCGATTCAACCCGCCCTCCCCCTTGTAGCGCAAGCCTGTACCTCCGCCTGTAGAAGCAACCAGCAAACCCCTGAACTAAAGGGAACGCCGCATCGTGCGCCCGATTTCAGTCATAGATGCCTCCGCCCAACGAAACAAGACATCAAGGCGGCCCGAGACGAGCTACTTGGTTTCTGAAATTCGCTTCTCCAGGCGATCCAGATACACTGTGCCGTTTTTTCGAACACCGGAATATGGAGAATTGTCAGTGACCGTGCAGGTGCCGTCAGGGTTGGCGGTAAATTGCACGTCGATGTCGGCGGCCCCCGCCTTCCAGAACGATCCAGTCTCGACCCGCAGAATCATGTCGACCTTGCCATCGAGAAGCAGGTGATAGGGCTTCTCGCTGGACATTTTTTCTGCAATTGGAAACACAGTGGCGCATGGCTGCTCGAAGCTTCGTTGCTTCTCTTTTGCCCACGCCAGCGAAGACAAAAGTACCAGCGACGTGAGAATGGTCGCTTTCATTTTCCCCTCCCGATGCGATTTCTTGGCAACGTGGGACACTCGCGCGGGCCTATACCTGATTGGCGCGAGTTCGTCCGCGACTCAATGATTAAAGAGTGCGAACCCGGCGCAATATTACTGCGCGACCTTAGATTGTGCGGGGACTTCCGACACCCCTGGCGACAATCGGAATTAGCCCCGGCGAAAAGGGCTCGAGCGGTGAGCAATCGCCCAACTTTTGGCTTGCCATCCAATTTTTGACGAGTTACCGAGCGCCTCCACGGGATTGGGTTGGCGGGTCGAAAGGTTCTTTGCTTGTCTTTTGCCTTGCCGAACCCTTTTTACGAAGTGCAATTGCCTGCACATTGACAAGGCAACAGCCACCGAGCATAATCCTCCGCAAGTTTTGGGTACGCCTGCCCCCCTCCGGTCGCCCGAGATCTTCATTTTCGTCTGTGCTCTTAAATCGCAATCGCAGTAACTATAACCATCCTGGAGCTATGTTCGCTTCTCGCGAAAAGAATCTGGAGCAAGCTATGAAGAACTCTATCGCACGGTTCGCCTTCCTGTTGGAGATCTTCCGCTCCCGAACATTGATCGCCTTCGCGTCAGCAGCCCTTACCCTGATCGCGCCCGCCACGCTAGTCGCGCAAACCAGCGCGTCGCTCGTGACCTCGCGCATCATCCAGCCCATCGACGAGAATGCACGCGTCACCCTTAAGGGCAATGTCCGCCAGGACCTCGCGACAGTGCCAGACCTTGGTCCAGTGGAGGACGAGAAGCCATTGCACCTCTATCTGCTGCTGCAGCGCACCACCGCGCAACAAGCCGACCTGGACAATCTGATTCAGCGCCAACAGCAGGTGACCGCGCCGGAATATCACAGGTGGCTGACTCCTAAAGAATTCGGCGCGCGTTTCGGCGCTTCGCCGGAAGACATTGCGAAGATCACAGCATGGCTCGAGTCGCACGGCCTCACGATTCGCATTGTGCTGAACAATGCCAGCATGATCGACTTCGCAGCCACTGCCGGCCAGGTGCGCGATACGTTCCACACCGAACTGCATTACTTCAACATACGGGGTGGAAAATATCTCGCCAACGTACAGGACCCCGAGATTCCAGCGGCGCTTGCTCCGGTTGTGGCGGGGATCAAGGGACTCATCAAGATCCCTGCGCGTACCAACCACACTCCGATTCGTCAGGCGTCCTATGATGCGGATACCCATCGCTGGCACAGCGTAGACACCGCCGGCAAAGCCGGGGCCAAGCCCGAGTTCAACAACCCCAACGGCGACCTGGACGTCACCCCGCAAGACTTGTACACCATCTACAACGTCAACCCGCTGTTCACGGGCGGACATCTGGCCGCGACAGCGACTGTGGCCGTGATCGAAGAAAGCGACATAGAGTACGGCACCGTCATCTCGCCCACAGGTGTGGCCTCGGGCGGCGACGTGGCTACCTTCCGCACATTGTTTGGCGTGCCGGGCACGCTGAACATGCACGTTTATCACGGCTTCGGGACGGTCACGTGCACCGACCCCGGCATCGACCCGGATGAGATCGGCGAAGATGTCGAGGCCTCGCTGGACGCCGAGTGGATCAACGCAACCGCCCCCTCGGCCAACCTGATCTTCATGTCCTGCGATCAGAGCCCCGATCAGGGCATCATCTCCTCTGAGACGGCGCTGATCGACAACAATCTCTCCGACGTCATGAGCCTGAGCTACGGCGAAAGCGAACTTTTTTTCGTGGCAGCGGATTACACAGCGCAGGACATGTTGTATGCGCAGGCGGCCACGCAAGGCCAATCGTTCTTCGTATCGTCGGGCGATTCCGGCTCCGATACCGCGGATCAGAATACCTCCGGCACGGCAACGTCTGGAATCAACATCAGCGCTTTCGCGGCACCGATGGTTACGGTAGCAGGGGGCACAGACTTCTCGGACGTTTATGACTCTCTTGAGGGAGGCCCGGCACAGTCCACCTACTGGAGCACTTCGAACACCACCCACTACGGCAGTGCCCTGGGGTATATTCCGGAAACGCCCTGGAACGACAGTTGCGCCAGCAGCATTCTGGCAAACCTGGAGGGCAGTTTCACCGGCGCTGGCTATTGCGCCACTCTAGGCGCTTTTGACGTCGACGGCAGCGTGGTAGGCGGCTCGGGCGGAATCAGCACCCACTATGCCGTACCGGCCTGGCAGACGGGCATCTCCGGTTACTCAAACTCCAAGCACTCGATCCCCGACATTGCCGGATTCGCCTCTAGTGGCTGGTGGGGTCACGCGCTCATCTTTTGCGATTCGAACTCTCCCGATGCTTCCAGCAGCGGCTGTACTTCCGACGCCAACTTCGGTGAAGCCGGCGGCACATCCTTTGTCGCCCCCTACATGGCCGGCATGGCCGGTTTGCTCGTGGACTACACCGGGTCGCGGCAGGGCCTGCTCAATCCGGCGCTCTACGCGTTGGGCAAAGCGCAATACACCGCGGCAGCCACGAAGACGGCGTGCTACTCCAATGGCCAGACCTCGAATGCGGGCGTAACCACCGGCCTGCCCGCCTCCGCGTGCATCTTCAACGACGTCACCACCAGCAACAACGACGTACCCTGCGCCGCAAAGTCGACCAATTGCTTCGTTAACACAAGCGCCGCCTTCGGCATGTTGTCGACAACCGGCTCGAAATCGCTGACCGTGGCTTACTCCTCCACGCCCGGTTTTGACCAGACCGCCGGCATCGGCACGGTGAACGCCTATAACCTGATCACCAAGTGGAACACGGCATTCACCAGCACAACCGCTCTCAAAGCCTCTCCCACATCCATCACCTCCAGCCAATCCACAGAATTGACTGTGACGGTGACGGGTGGAACCCCGACAGGGTATGTCGACACGCCTCCCGCGCTTTCCGGCACAGCCAGCTTTGCGGCCGGATCGACTTCGCTCGGCAGTTGCACATTGAGCGCCGGCACTTGCTCACTGTCCGTCCCTGGAACAGCGCTCCAGTCGGGCGCCAATTCAGTGACCGCGACCTTCGTGGGCAGTGGGACGTACCCCTCTTCCATTTCCAGCATCGTGACTGTGACCGTTACTACGGCGTCCACCTTCGTACTCAGCGCCAACCCAACCACGCTCGGCCTCACGGCCGGTGGCGGGGGCACATCAACCATTTCAGTCACGCCGTCCAACGGCTTCACCGGGAACGTCCCGCTGGCCTGCGCGGTCACCGGTC
>JBEKWZ010000204.1:0-6186 GCA_049512555.1 Candidatus Sulfotelmatobacter sp.
CCACCACGACCCTGTCATTCCGAGCCACCACAACCCTGTCATTCCGAGCCACCACGACCCTGTCATTCCGAGCCACCACGACCCTGTCATTCCGACCGGAGCATGTCCTTCCCGAAGGGAAGGCCGTGCGTAGTGGAGGAACCTGCTTTTCTTCCCACCCTCCCACGTCCGCGACCGCTCACTTCTTCTTCGGCAAATACTTCTTCTCCACCGACGCCACCACGACGTAATTCGGATCCACCATCTCGTTCAAATGAATCCTCCCCACCTTCGACAGCAACTCATAAGCGTCAAGTTCAGATAACCCATAGTCCTTATGAATCCAGTGCACCAGCTCCGTGAAAGCAATCCGCACCGCGTCATCTACCGGCCGATAGGCCCCCACCGTCATGATGGCGTCATCATTCTCAAACTGCGGCCAGCTGATGGTGCGCCCCTTGATCACGCTGAGCTGCACCCGCGCCTTCAGCGGAACTTCAATCGCCGTACCCGCGATCTCGCCGTCTCCCATGGCCGCATGCCCGTCGCCGATATAAAAAAGCCCGCCCTTCACATTCACCGGAAAATAAACCGTGTTGCCCACGCTGGCCTCTGGCGAATCCATGTTCCCGCCAAACTCCGCCGGAACCACCGAACTCCGCGCCTCCCCGTTCGCCGGAGCCACGCCAATGCACCCAAAGAACGGATGCATCGGAATCTTCACGGAAAAATCCGAATCCAGCGCCTTGAACGTCGCCGTATTCCCCGCATGATCGATGGGATAAAACCACACCCGCTCGGGCAGCGGCGCATGCAGCATGGGCGTGTAGTTGGTCTCATTAATCGCGCCAAATCCTGGAGCGAACGCGCCCACGCCCATGTCTCCGTCCACTTGCAAGTCGAGAATCTTCACCGCCAGCGTATCCCCCGGCTCCGCTCCCTCGACATAAAACGGCCCGGCCAGCGGATTGTCCCCCGTCGCCATGCTCAGCGTGTCGCCCGGCTTCTTCAACCCGTTGCCAAAGCAATCCAGCGTATTGGTGTCGAGAATGTCCCCTGACTTCAACCGCAACACCGGCTCCGCCGTGGCGAAAAGATATTTCACATTGGCAGTCGTTGTCGTGTAATGCACTACGTTTTGCGCCAGCGCGGTGCCAGCCAACAGTACGACGGCAAGCAGACGAGAAATCACAGCGGGCCTCCAAAAAGTCCTCAGACTTATTTCGCCTGTCATTCTAAGCGCGCAGCCACGCCCGCATCGGCTCGCGCGAAAGTTATTCCAGAGGCTTGAAGTTCGGGGAGGGCACGCCCAGCGCCGCCAGCGCTTCGTCGAGAGACCAGACGATCTTCAGCAGCGGGTTGCTGTGCTCCGCCGCGATCTCAAACAGATGCATGATCGAAAGTCCGATCGACGGCGGGCCACAAAAAAGCGTGGACGCCGGGTCGGATCCGGCATCGCGGGTCCTCGATCGACCAGCTGCCGAATGAATTCCGGCGACACACCAAAATCAGTCACTGCCGAGCAGTCCCAAATTCCCGCCTGGGCGTCGGTCGCGGTTGAATGCTGCCTGATCAGCCAGTAAAGCTCCGACATCATCGCCTCGGTCAGCCGCCCCTGAAATCGGAGCAGAAGAATCTTGTGGTCAGGATCAAGCTCAAATTGATAAGTCATACGGAAGAACGAGGTCTTAATGTAGACGGCGTTAACGAAAAGTTCAATAAACCATCGTCACGCCCAAAATCGTTACCGCCGTTGACATCGCCCGCCTTGCTCACCAGTCCTGTTTGGAAAGCCTTCCCCCATGGGATACGCTTGGTGCAACCCTGGGGATGGAATGGGGGGTGGGGAGTGGGGTTCGTTTTCAGTTTCGACGCAAAGAACAAGATAATTCTCGTCGCGGTGCAAGGCCACATCTCAGACGCGGTTCTGTCCGATGGCTACGCCAGCATGGGAAAATACGCGGCATCCCACGGTCCGTGTCGCGCCATCGTCGACGCTTCGGGGGTGACGAAATTTGAAGTCTCCAGCCATACGGTACGTGGGCTGGCACGGAGTGCGCCCGCGATTCCAGTCGGTTATGCGCGCGTCATTGTCGCCCCGCAAGCTCATCTTTACGGCATGATGCGCATGTTTCAGATGCTTGGCGAATTGACCCGCCCTGATCTTCAGGTGGTCCGCACCATGGAAGAGGCCTACCAGTTGCTCCGAGTGGAATCCCCGGAATTCACCCCCCTGCCCATACCAGAGGAGGGCAGCTAGCAGCGGCGCTGTCTTCTTCAGTGCGCGAAAATCATCCGTCGGCCGCCTCCCGCATTCGCCTCCCCATCGCACACCGGTGTATGATCATCCCCGCTTTTGAGCCAAGGAGATTCCGCGTGAAACACCGTTTTCTTACGTTCATTTTTCTTACGTCCATTCTCATACACTGCGTCTGCGCCTGCGCCTTCGCGCAAGGCTCGCCGTCCGCTCCCGAACAAATTGCCATGAATGCGATCCGCCCCGACGCTATTCGCGCTCACATGCGTTTCCTATCCGACTCGCTCTTGCAGGGACGAGGCACGGGCACGACCAGCTACCAAATCGCTGCCCGCTACGTCGCCACTCAACTCGAAGCCTCAGGCCTGCATCCCGCGGGCGTGAACGGCACCTGGTACCAACCCGTCCCGCTGCGCAAGTCGGTGACGGATGACGCCAAGAGTTCCCTGGTGCTGGTCACCAAAAGCGGTGAGCAAACGCTGGTCTCATTGAAGGACTATGTCATCTACGGCAATCTGAACCAGAGCGATAGCAGTGTCGAAGCACCCATGGAGTTCGTGGGCTTCGGCGTCACCGCGAAAGAACACGACTATGACGACTACGCCGGCGCCGACGCAAAAGGCAAGATCGTCGTGGTGGTCGACGGCGCCCCGGCGAAGTTTCCGTCCACAGTGCGAGCCTACTATTCCGACTTTGCCGTTAAGGCAAGGAACGCGGTAGCGCACGGTGCGGTCGGCTTCGTCGACCTGATGACGCCCGAAGATCAGAAGCGCTACGCCTGGGACTGGCTAATGCCCCAGATCCAGATGGGAATCATGCAATGGCTGGAGAAGAACGGCAGTCCGCATAACGGATTCCCCGAACTTCGCAGTGGCGGGCTGCTCAGTCAATCCGGGGCCGAAAAGTTGTTCGCCGGCGCCGGCAAAAGTCTTGGCCAAGTTTTCGAAACGGCCAAGGCCAGCCAGCCGCAGTCATTCGCTCTGCCCGGCATTGCCCGCATTCACACCATCAGCGCCCAGACCCCCGCCGACAGCCCGAACATCGTCGGCGAGGTCGTGGGTTCCGATCCGGCGCTGCGCGACCAGTACGTCGTCTATACCGCGCACGTCGATCATCTCGGAATCTGCCCGCCCGTAAATGGCGACAACGTTTGTCACGGCGCTCTCGACAACGCCAGCGGCACCGCCAGCCTGCTCGAAATCGCGCGCGTTTTTGCGAGCATGCCCAAGGCCCCGCGCCGCTCCGTCCTGTTCGTGTTCGTGACCGGTGAAGAAATGGGCTTGCTTGGTTCTGACTACTTCGCATACTTTCCGACGGTTCCGCGCAGCGCGATTGCCGCCAACATCAACATCGACGGCGCACCTGGCCTGTACTACGCCATGAAAGATTTGATCGTGCTCGGCATCGAGCACTCCAGTCTCGAGCAGCAAGTGCAGTCGGCTGCGAAACGAATCGGATACTCTCTCAGTCCCGACCCCATGCCCGAGGAAAATTTCTTTATTCGCAGCGACCAATATTCTTTCGTGCAGCAGGGCGTTCCCGCCGTTGATATCACCGACGGAATCCAAGCCATCGATCCCAAAATTGACGGACTCAAAGTGCAGAAAGAATGGATGGTCACGAAATATCACACGCCGCTCGACAACATGGATCAAGTGCTCGATTACAACTCGGCAGCGAAAGCGGCGGGCGTCAACTTCCTGGTCGGCTATGAAGTGGCCCAGCAGGACGCCGCCCCGACCTGGAACAAAGGCGACTTCTTCGGCGAAAAATTCGGCCCCCGCCACACGGCCGACAGCCCTGCGGCGAAGTGATCGATCGAGCAGCCGGGCGCGCCCCATTTCTCGCGCGTTCTTTGCGCAAGAAGTGGGTTTTTCCAAAAGACAATCTCAAGACGTGAGCTTTTTCTTCCGCGCGTAAAACCGCTGGAACTTTGCCCGGTTGCCGCAGCGCGTCATGTCGCACCAGCGCCGGTGATGGTTCTTGCTCGTATCTAGAAAAAACCATTCGCAATCCTTGGACGAGCATGCCCGAACATAGGCCAACTGGTCCGAGGCCAGCAAGTCCGCCGCCGCGCGCGCAATCGGCCACAGCACTCTGTCGAACGCGCTCAGGTCGTCATACTTCCATTCGAAGCCGCCCTTCCCCGGACCACGCACAATCGGAACAAGGCTCATGTGCGAAGCCGCGCCCTGTGCGTCGACGTTCACTTTGCCGAGCGCCGCTGGCGGCACGGGCCGCTTGTTCATGATGGCCCAAAACACGTCGTGCATTGCCTCGCGCAACTCTCTTGCCCATTCGAGCACTTCCTGCGCGCCCTCAGGATCCATGTCATTGCGTCGCTGAAGTCGGTCGGCTTGCATGGAATCGAGCAGTCCCGTGTCTTCGCCGAAGTGCACCAAATCGAGATACGTCTTCAGCAATTCCTTGGGCTTGATGTCGGGGACATGCCAGTCCTTGCTATGACGATCGTCGAGCGTGTTGACGAAGTCGAGGCACACGTTGCCCGCAATCAAATCGAAGCGCGGCGGATAGCGCCGATCGCTTTTCGCAGCTTGCTTAGCGTCAGTCAAAGCGCCCTCTTTCCCACGTATTCTAACCGGTAAATCAATCTTGACAAGTTAGAGGTCGCATACTAGCATGCCATCTAACCGATGAAATAGTGTTAAGTGGTTAGATGAGAGGTCCGATCACAATGAATCATCCGGCGTCGCAAATCATGACCACAATCCGGAGCGGAAGGTCGCCGAATGAAAAGTTGCCTAACGAAAAAATGGTAAATATAGGAGGCAGGCCCGTGCTCGTGTCCAACCCCTACCAACCCGCGAACGGCCCCAACCGCGCTTACGCCATCAAGCTGGCGCTTGCCTTCGCCGCAATCTATCTCGTGTGGGGCTCGACGTACCTCGCGATTCGCTATGCGGTCGAGACCATTCCGCCGCTGGTGACTGCGGGAGTGCGGCATTCGATCGCGGGAACGATTCTGTTGGCATGGGCCTGGGCGCGCGGGTTTCGGCCCACGCGCGCGCATTGGATTTCCGGATTCGTCCTAGGAACACTGTTCTTTCTGATCGGCCACGGTTCGCTGCATTGGGCGGAACAATATGTGGGATCAGGATTGGCAGCGCTGCTGATCGCAACTGAACCCATGTTCATTCTTGTGCTGGCGTGGTCGATGGGCCAGCAGAAAATCAGCCGGCTCAGCGCGCTGGGCCTGGGATTGGGCGTGCTGGGCGTGGCCATGCTTACCGGCGTCGAACTGACGGTCAAGGGCTCGAGCCTGCTCGGACTGCTCGCGGTACTCGTGGGCTCGCTGTCGTGGTCGGCGGGAGTCGTGATCTCTCCGCGGCTGAAGCTGCCGGATGATGCGCTGGGACGCACGGCGATCCCGACCCTTTGTGGCGCGGTCATGCTGCTCGCCGCCGCCGCGCTGACGGGCGAGTTTCGGGCCACGCACTGGGCCAGCATTTCGAACAAATCGCTTTTAGGATTGGCCTATCTGATCGTGTTCGGTTCCGTGGTCGCGTTCACTGCTTATACGTGGCTGCTGCAGCGTTGTCCACCAGCACTGGTGGCGACGCATACGTACGCGAATCCAGTCGTAGCCGTGTTCTTAGGATGGCTGCTCGCCTCCGAGCCGCTGACGCTGCGAGTCGTGCTTGCATCAGTCGCGATCCTGGGAGCGATTTTGCTCATCCGCCGAGGCGAGCGTAGTGTTGCGATCGCTCCGCAGGCTGCGGGCCTGCCCGTCGATGACGCGATTCAGCCTGTGGTCCGGAGGGTCTCGTGATTCGCTGAGTCGCGACTCTGTTATGGAATGGATGGATTCTGGCGAGCGTCCGCTCAAACATAGGTCAAAGGCAGCGGGCAAGAGTGCCCGCTCCACACAGGCTGCTTCCACTTGATCTTTAGCTTTTGTGGTCGCGGCGGCGGAGGTAGTCGATGAACAT
>JBEKWZ010000205.1:0-6182 GCA_049512555.1 Candidatus Sulfotelmatobacter sp.
GGATGTGCCACTGGCTGGCATTGTGTGTCAGGCTCTCTGGAACTACGACGGTTCCAAGCGCGGGTAAAGTGGAGTTCGCCGCAAACACACCAGTCAAAGGCAAGAGCCCAGGGTTGGCCGCTGCGACCTGAGCAATGGTGAGTGTTGTCGGCGAAGTCGCCGAGGGATAAGCTGCTGGGGGCGCCTGCGCAAAAAAAACACTCGCAACGTTATTCGGGAAGTTCTGCTCCACAAACTGCGCGTATTGTTGTGTCTCGACGGCTGCCACGTTTGTGGCGGCGTTGGAAGAACGCAATACGAAAGCGCCGCCGAAAAAGAACAGCTTGTCCTTTACGATGGGACCGCCAAAAGTTCCACCGAACTCGTTGCGCCGGAACGCCTGGCAGTCACCCTGAGAGCAAATCTGAAAGATGGTATGGCCGGAAAGATCGTTGTCGGTGTGGTATTCAGAGAGCGTGCCATGAAATTCATCGGTGCCAGGCTTCGTGAAGACCTGCACCCATGCTCCGCTATAACGGCCCTTGGCGGCGTCGAAGGTCGCTCCCGAGACGCGCATCGCTTGAACGAAGTCCGGTTCCGGGGCCAGGTTGACTACGCCGTCGCGCGAGGCGCTGTTCACCGTCGAGCCATCGACGTCGTACTCGTTGCTTTCCTGGCGCTGCCCGGCCGCGTTGAGTTGGTAGCCTTGCTCCTGCTCAAAACTATCGTTGTTGTTGGACCCCGAACCGAGCGCGCCGCCGCTGGGCAGTCCTGAGCCGGTTACACCGGGAGCCAGTTCGATCATGCTGGTATAAATGTTTCGCCCAAGCAAAGGCGCATTATTGATCAAGTCTTCTGAGATTTCGCGCGTCGTCTCGCTGCGGTCAGTCTCGACCGCAGCCACAGCGCCGGAAACCACGACCGAAGTCGCCTGCGTCGGAAGTGACAGCACCGGGTGAAGTGTTTTCACCTCGTTCGATTCGAGCACCACATCTTTCTGATCCCACAGCTTGAATCCGGAGGCCTCAACAGCGATGGTATAGACCCCGCCTGGCAGCGAGAGGATGCGAAAATCGCCAGTTCCGGTACTGGTCGAAGTTTGACTGACGTGCGTGTCCCGGTTGGTCGCAGTTACTTTTGCGCCCACCAGGACCGAGCCCGTCTGGTCTACGACTACGCCAGTAAATCCGCTGTTGAATTGAGCAGACGCAACCGGCATAAACGCGAGCATGAATGCGGCGCAAAGGGCGATCTTGAAACGCAAATGCTTTGGCGCTGGCGCGGGGCTTCTCCCATCGGTTGTCTGGATTGAATTCGCTGCTGGTCTGAAATTCCGTAGTCCGCTCATCACCCCTCCTGAGAAACTGTGCATACTTAGTTTTGGGCTGATTCGATCCTCGGCTTTTGACTCTCTTTCCGTTTGTCGTCTTGCTGCTGGCGTTCGAACCGGTCGACCAGGGCCTGTCCCGCCGCTCGCCTTCCTGTGCTCAGATAGAGCCGGGCGAGCGTGTATTCCGCGGGGGCATGGTGGGGATCCTTGCGCAAACAGGTGACCAAGTTTTGCTCGGCGAGTTTGGGAAACTCTCGCAGATACAGCTTCGACAGCTGGTAGTAGGAGTCAGCATAAGAAGGGTTACTACGAATGGCTTCCTGAAAGGCGTGCCGGGCTTTGACGGTGAGACTGGCATCGGCCGGATTGTTTTCCTGCAACTGAACCAGGATTTTTCCTAGGTGGTAATGCATGTAGTAGTTGTCGGGGAAGCGTTGCAGTGCGGAAGTGAGCGTGGCCTCGGCATCCTGCAATTGGCCCGCGTGGGTTTGCACAATCGCGAGGCTGAGCAGCGCCACGTCGTTGTCTTTCTGGAGTTGTGCGGCGTTGCGCAGATTTTCCTCGGCTTCGTCCAGGCGTCCCAGATTCTCCAGAACTACGCCCTTCTGCACCATCAAGCGGTAGGAGTTGGGAATGTGCCCGAGCCCGATCGTCGCGGCTTCCAGAGCCAGCGGATAATTTCCGTAATCGGCGCAGATGGTGCTGAAGTCCAAGTAGTTGTCCTCTCGTGTTGGATCGAGTTTTGCCGCCTGCCGCAGCGACTGCATCGTCAGCGCGAAATCGCCGTTCTTTTCAGCGACGTGGGCCAGAAGATTTAACGTGTCGCTGCTCGGGTTGTTCGCTGCCAGGTCCTTCAGGATTGGCAGGGCTTCCGCAGAGCGATCCATCTGGTCGAGCACGAACGCGCGCTCGTAAGCGACTCGCTCCAATCGGTCGTCCTGAACAGCGGCTTTGTCTAACTCTGCCAATGCCTTGGAGTTCTGCCCCAGCCGCGAATGCAGATCCGCGGCTTCCACGTATTGGGGAGCCGTGATTCCGTGAGCCGTGTCGAAATTATTGAGAACCGCCTGGGTTCGATGCAGATGCTTGAGTTGAAACTCGGCCTCAGCGAAAGACAAGATCGCTTCCGGATAGCGCTGCAGGAGTGCTCCCGACAGTTCCAGCAGCTTCACCGCTTCCAGGTAGTTCGCATTTTTTTCCGCAATCATCCCCAGGAACAGATCGGCAACCGGACGTGATGCCAAGGAAATGCCTTTGAGTTTCTGGAACTCAGCCGTTGCGAGATCGTACTGGCCGAGAGTGAAATAAGTGATGGCGAGGTTCTTGCGTGCGGGAACAAATCCCGGGTCAGCGGCGAGGCATTCCAGAAAGTATTGCTGAGCCCGTGGGAAATCTCCTTTGAAGCTATAGGCCGCACCGGCGGCATCCAGCAATGGGCAGTGACGATCAGTATCCAAAGCCTTCTCGAACGTGGCAATGGCTTCATCGAGCTTCCCTTGTTCAGCGAGGGCTACACCAGCGCGATACATCTTGTGGGCATAGTCGGCATCCGCGGAATGCGCGGCCGGAGCGGCGACGAGAGCTTGGGAGTTTTGGGAGTGCAGGCTTACCGGCAAGATCGTGGCAAGACCCAGGCATGTAATCCACAGCTGGGCGCAAAACGCGGCGCGGCGTCGATAGGCCGCCTCCGGGAAACATAGGCGCAGCTCACGATCGACAGGGAACGTCCTCTGCAAATGCCCTCCCCATGGCTCTCCAATAGCGGTTCACAGGCCGCGCTCAATGCGGAGATGGAAAGCGATATAAGGCCCAACTGGCAGCAATAGAGCGGCCCGGACTCCCATGTCTTTAAGCCGCAGATATGAATTCGCTAAATGAAACGTTTCAAAATTGATTGCCAAAACATGCCGGAAAAAGCTCATGTACGGAAAATCCGGAACGTTTTGCCCCATCCAAAAAGACTGCGGCAACATATAAGCTTTCAATCCTCTTTGTCAACAATTATTTTCTTTCTCTTCATTAACGCTTGATTTTGCGCGAGTTGAAAATGTCGGGACCAGCGAAGTGGCCGGCGTCAACGCAGAGAAATCCACCCCATCTTTGAACCCTTTCATGTTTTTCTGTTCCTACCGTACGGCTCCTGCGAACATCAACCGACCAAATGCGGATCCTCTGTCTTCAAGCTACTGGGAGCATCGAAAGGAAGCACCGCTACACCAAGAACGATATAAGCTGATCCATGCGCGAGGCCTTCCGCTCATACACCAAAATGGTGCTCTGGCACCTCCAATCTCGCGGTGTTCGCGCGCGGTTTCCGACGGTGAGTTGAGGTCTAGCAGATTGAAAAGCCCTTGCGATCTCCGCAAAAGCCTTGACAAGCGGAATTTGTGCGAGTATTTTCTCGATGCGATTGGTGAAACGTTTCAAACTCTGAGCTATAAGCGACTCGGTGCGTGGCGCCATAGGCACTGAAGGGTCCCGGCAGTCGTGCTCGCCGCGGGAAAGAAGCGTTCCAGCATGTATCAGCCAGAAGCCTACGGAATCGCCCTCGCCTTCATGATCATCAGCATGCTGTGCTGGGGGTCGTGGGCCAACACCATGAAACTCACTGCCGGATATGCGTTCCAGCTTTTTTACTGGGACTACGTGATCGGCATTGTTCTCGGTAGCCTGGGTTGGGGTTTCACGATGGGGAATTGGGGTGGAGGCGATCTCTCGTTCCTGACCAACATCAGCCAGGCGGACTCTCGGCACATGCTGTTCGCCATCGCCGGCGGGGCGGTGTTCAACGTGGCCAACCTTCTCCTGGTCGCGGCCATCGACATCGCCGGCCTGGCGGTTGCGTTTCCGGTCGGAATCGGTCTGGCGCTGGTGGTGGGCGTTCTGCTGAATTACGCTCTCTCCCCCAAAGGCCATCCCGGCCTGCTCTTCGGCGGCGTGGCGCTGGTGGTGCTGGCGATTATTCTCGATGCGCTCGCCTATCGCCGCAGAGAAATCGAGCGTCGTTCCGTCAGCGTGCGAGGCATCTGGATCAGCGTAGCTTGCGGCGTGCTCATGGGCAGTTTTTATCCGCTCGTAACCAAGGCTGTCACCGGGGAGCATTCTCTGGGGCCTTACTCTGTAGCTTTTTTCTTTGCGATCGGAGTTGTTCTGTGCGCGATCCCGGTGAACTACCTCTTCATGCGGAAACCTCTCACCGGCACTCCCCCGGTCAACATGGCGCAATACTTTCAGGCCAAGCCGGCGTGGCATTGGTGGGGAATCGTAGGCGGTCTGATCTGGTGTACCGGAACCGTGTTTAACTTTGTGGCGTCGCACGCGCAAATCATCGGCCCCGCGGTTTCCTACGCCATCGGCCAGGGTGCGACGATGGTGTCGGCGGTCTGGGGTGTCTTCATCTGGAAAGAGTTTGCCAGCGCTCCACCAGCCTCTCGCAAACTGATTCCCGCCATGTTCATTTTCTTCCTGCTGGGGCTGGGATCGATCGCGATCGCGCCCATGGTGAAGTAGGCATGGTGAAGTAGTCGAAATCAAGACGTTATGCAGAAGCCCATCGTGGTCGTCGGCAGCATCAATCTCGATTTAGTGGTGGGAGCCGAACGCATTCCGCAGGTGGGAGAAACCATCATTGGCAATTCCTTCAACACCTTCTTCGGCGGAAAAGGCGCCAACCAGGCAGTCGCCGCGGCCAAGCTCGGTTACCCGGTTGCGATGGTGGGGAACGTGGGGAGCGACTCTTTTGGAACGGAGTTGCGCAAGGGACTGAAAGACGCCGGCGTGGATACAGCGAACGTGAACACAGTACCCGGGCCTTCGGGTGTTGCGTTGATCACAATCGGACGGCGGGGCGAGAACAACATTGTGGTCGTGCCCGGCGCCAATGGCCACTTCACGCCGGAACTGCTGGAACAAGCAGCGTCCCTTCTGAAGCGCGCGGGATTTCTCCTGGCACAGCTTGAGATTCCCCTGGAGACGGTTGAATCCTTGGCGCAGTTTGCGGAGCGGCATAACATCCCGCTTATGCTCGACCCGGCGCCGGCGCGGCAGCTGCCGGAAAAGCTGCTTCGCAAGTTGACATGGATTACGCCCAACGAAACTGAAACCCGAGAACTGCTGAAAACCGACGTTGCGAATGGCGACGAAGGCGCTTATGCGGCGGCAGATAGCCTACTGGCTTGTGGCGTCAAGAACGTCTTGTTGAAGCTGGGATCCAATGGCTGCGTCGTTGCCGAGGGAACTGTGAGAAAAGAGCGGATCCCCGCGTTTTCCGTGAATGCCGTGGACACGACCGCGGCCGGGGATGCATTCAATGCGGGATTTGCGGTCGGGTTGATGCGCGGCTCCACGGTCGCAAGCAGCGCCGTTTTTGCTTCAGCCGTTGCCGCCATTTCGGTGACGCGGCCAGGAGCTCAGCCTTCCATGCCGACCGGCGACGAAGTCGAACGCTTCCTGGATGAGCATTCCATCACGACCGTCAAACCGCAGTAGTGCTACTCTGCGGACATCTCTTGGAATAATCTCTTGTAACGATCGGAGTTCCCATGAACCCAATAAAGTCCGGCTTGCGCGTCGCTATCGCTGTCTTGGCGATGCTGACGAGCTTGTCTTTTTTATCTCTCGCACAAACGCCGGCCAGTGCGCCGGCTTCCGACTGGAAAGCAATCGTCCAGAATCGCCTGCCGCTGTACGGTCACAGAAATTGGATCGTAGTGTCGGACTCGGCTTTCCCGGCCTACTCCGAGCCGGGCATCGAAACGATTGCGGTCAATGAAGATCTGCCGTCGGTGCTGAAATACGTGGCCCACGCGATTGCCGCATCCCGCCACGTGCGAGCCACTGTGTTTGTAGACCAGGAACTCCAATTCATCGATGA
>JBEKWZ010000206.1:0-9165 GCA_049512555.1 Candidatus Sulfotelmatobacter sp.
CGGGCACGGTGCCGTATTTCAAACTGTAAATCTGGTTCAGGCCGCAAGGCTCGTAGCGCGATGGCATCAGGAACATGTCGGCCCCGGCCTCAATCTTGTGCGCGATCGCATTATCGTACGCCACCTTGACGGCAATCTTGTTCGGAAACTGCTTGTTGAGTCGCAGAAACATTTCTTCGTAGGTCTTATCGCCGGCGCCGAGGGCGACGATGATCATTTCTTCACGCGCCAGTCGGTCGGCGATCTGCGCGATCAAATCAAACCCTTTCTGCGCGGCGAAGCGCGAAACGATTCCGATCACCGGAAGTTTCGCGTCGGCGTTTTTTACTCCGAACGCCGCCAGCAGATCCTGCTTGCACTTCGCCTTCCCCGCAAGATCCTGCGGCGAAAATTTGGCTACCGTGAACTTGTCGGTCTGCGGACTCCACTCATCGTAATCGACACCGTTCAGAATTCCCGTCACGGTGGAGGCGCGGTCGTGCAGTACGCCCTCCAGCCCGAATCCGTATTCTGCCGTCTGAATCTCGTGGCTGTATTTCTTGCTGACTGTGGTGATGAAGTCGGAATAAGTCAACGCGCCTTTAAGAAAGTTCACCTGTCCAAAGAATTCCATCTTCGACATGGTGAACAAATCCCAAGGCAGCATCAGCAGTGGCAAAATATCGGGCGGGAACAAACCCTGATATCCCATATTGTGAATGGTGAATACGGTGCCCGCATCGCGGAAGGCAGGATCCTCAGCGTAAACCGTGCGCAGCAGCACCGGGATCAGAGCAGCCTGCCAGTCGTGACAATGAAAAACGTCAGGAACGCCCAGGATTTTCGAGGCTTCCAGCACGGTGCGCGAGAACAAAGCGAAGCGCTCGGCGTTGTCGGGGTAGTCCCCCGCCGGCGTGCCGTAAAGCGCGTCGCGGTCGAAATACGGCGGATACTCGACAAAATAAAAGCGCACTCCGCCCTGACTACCTCCGCTCACAACCGATGCAAAACGGTACTGATCGTCAAACGGGACCGTAACGCTCCGCACCACCGTGGCCGGATCGCTGAATTTGGTTTGGCGATAGCGCGGCAGGTAGACGCTGACATGATGGCCCAGCGCCGCGAGGGCCCGCGGCAGGGCGCCAACCACGTCAGCCAGCCCGCCAGTCTTGGAAAACGGAACGCCCTCGGAAGCGGCGAATACGATGTTCATGAGTGCGGAACCTCCATCCTAGTGGCAGAAGCGCGCACGGTTTTCGCGGCGCACGCTATTATGAATGAGTCTCGGGGCCCTTAACGGTCCGTCAGTCAGGATGCGGGGACCGAATTCAAAGTCTACTTCCCGAGGCAGTGAGGGTCAACGTGCCAAAGGTCGTGTCGACACGCCGTCCGCAAACCAAGCCTAAATTGGGACAGCATTTTCTGGTCAGCGAAGACTTCGCCGGGCGCGTGGTCGACGCTTTGGGCGACGTGTCGCAGAGCACCGTGCTTGAAATCGGCCCCGGCCGCGGCATTCTGACCTCATTGCTGGCTCGGCGGGCGCGCCGTCTCATCGGCGTGGAACTCGACCGCGTGCTGGCCGCGCAACTTCGCCTGAAATTTGGCATGGCGCGCAATGTGGAGATCATTGAAGCCGACATTTTGGCCATCGACTTCGATTCGCTCTTCGGACCGAAGCCCGGCCTGAGCCGCCCCGGCATCGACCTCAAACCTGAGCCCATGAGGGTCGTAGGAAATCTTCCCTACTACATTACGTCCGACATTTTGCTGCGGCTGTTCGAGTTTTCAAAATATTTCGACAGCATCGTGATCATGGTGCAACGCGAGGTTGCCGACCGGATTGCTGCCCAGCCGGGAGGCCGCGATTACGGCATGCTCTCGGCCACGGCTCAGTTGTACGGCCGCGTTGAGAAGCTTTTCACCCTGCCGCCCGGCGCCTTCGTACCTCCGCCCAAAGTGCACTCGGCCGTGTTGCGCTTGACCATCGACCCGCAACAGGAAAAGCTGGGAGTGGCGGGCGACGGCTTCATCGATTTTCTGCGCCTTTCGTTCGGGCAAAAGCGCAAGACTCTGTGGAACAATCTGAAAGCGAAGTACGCCGGAGCAGAATTGAAGCGCGCCCTCGCTGAGGCGAAAGTGAAGGCCACGGCCCGCGCCGAGACTCTGAGCCTCGAGGAGAGCGCAGCGGTATATCGCGCCTTGCACAGCAGGCACACCGAGTCATAGCATTGAGCGTTGGTCCGGTGGGCAAGAAGGCGGAATGGACCATGGCCACATCCACTCTTCGTCATCCCGCAGTTGCTGGACGATTTTATCCCGCCGATCCTGACGACCTGCGCTCCGAAGCGCTCGGCTACCTGTCGCAGGCAAGTTCCCCGAAACAGGCTCGGCTTCGAGCGCTGGGCTGCATCGCCCCGCACGCCGGATACATGTATTCCGGCCATGTGGCGGGCGCGGTCTTCGCCGGTTTAGATGTACCGAAGCGCTGTATCGTGCTATGTCCCAACCACACCGGGATGGGCCGCCCGCTTGCCATCATGAGCGAAGGCGCGTGGCAGACACCGCTGGGCGACGTCCCCCTCGACGCTGCACTGGCGCGATCGTTGAAGGCGCAATTCCCCGCGCTGCAGGAAGACTCTGCGGCGCATCGCGCCGAACATGCCGCCGAGGTTGAGCTGCCATTCTTACTGCTGCGTCAGCCAGCGCTCAGTTTCGTTCCCATCGCGCTGGGCATCGGGCAATTCGAAATTCTCGAACAACTCGGCAAAGCCCTGGCGGAAGTAATCGCGGCGCAGAGCGATCCCGTCCTGATTGTTGCCTCCAGCGACATGAATCATTACGAGTCGGACGCCGTGACGCGGGCGAAAGATCACCGCGCCATCGAGCGCATTCTCACGCTGGATCCGCGCGGGCTTTTCGACGTAGTCACGCAACAGAACATCAGCATGTGCGGCTACGGCCCTGCCGTGGCCATGCTCACGGCCGCCCGGCAGCTGGGTGCAAAATCGGCCGAACTCGTGAAGTACGCCACCTCGGGCGACATTTCCGGCGATCGCAACAAGGTCGTCGGCTATGCAGGCCACCTCGGGCGACATTTCCGGCGATCGCAACAAGGTCGTCGGCTATGCAGGGGTTGTGGTGTCGTAACCTTCTGAGCTTTGTCATCCTGAGCGAAGCGAAGGACCTGTGCAATTGGCAGCGGACGGCATAGGTCCTGCGCGCCGCTCAGGATGACAACGTTTAGAACCTCGCGTATGTCGTTGCAGAAATTGTTTCCAGAAAACCCTGCAAGAGCCGCAATTCCCGGCCAAAATCGGACGTTTGCTCAGTACATCGGTAACTTTTCCCTCCACCTCGCGCCCATTAACCTAGCCTCAGAGCATACTCGGGAGAGGTCTATATGTCGGGCGAACGCTATTGGGTCTGGGTGGTGGTGCGTCTTGCAGTGGGCGTGGTCATTGTGGGCTGGGCGGCCAGCTATCTGATGACCGGCAGCGGCGAAAAAGAATTCCAGAAAACACTTGAAGCGATGAAGCAGGTGCACAGCTTCCGCGCCTCCGAAACCGCGACGGTCGGAACTCGCCACAAACAGATGCTGTGGGAAGTCGACTGCCCTCGTGACGTCTATCACTATCAGTGGCACGAGACCGACTCCGCCTCCGGGATGGATATGTCCCGCGATGAAGTGCACTACGCGACCGACGCGTATGCCCGGGGGAGTGACGGTTCCTGGTCGAAACCTCGGTATGCTCACGAACATCCGCCCGCCTGGTTTTGCGGCGCCCTCGCCCAGGGCAACGACAACACCTTGATGCCGCGAATCGCCACCATGATCCAGCGCGGCATCCTGCAGAAGGGCGACAAGAAAACCGTAAACAGCGTGCGCTGCCAGGAGTGGCTGGTCACCATGAAGGGCGCGCCCAGCGGCCTGGAGCACGACACCGTCTGCATCGGACTCGAAGATCATCTTCCCTATGAGCTAACGGTGGACTGGCTGCAGTTGCGGTCTTCGTTCTCCGATTACAACGCGCCCATCACATTCGATGTGCCCGACGCCGTCACGCAGCAGACCAGCGCAGTGACCGGCTCGAACTGATTTCCAAGACGGAGACATACGAATGCTTCCTGATTCACAGCTTTCGGTCATGACTCAAAAGAAGATCTCTCGCGGGTTCGCGACGCTCGTCACTTTCTCTCTACTCGCCCTCGCTGGGTTGCCTGCGCGAGCACAGGACGGCAGTTCACTGGCCGACGTAGCCCGCCAGGCGCGTGCGCAGAAACAGGCCCAGCCCAAAGCCGAGTCCAGCACGGCGCAGCAGATCGTCGACCAACTCGCCGAGGATCAGGAAGACAAGGATGCTCCGGCCGGATTCAAAACCTACAACGCCGGCGCATACAAAATCTGGGCTCCGGCGCCTTTCACCATCGATTCTCATGACGCTGGCGGCGCAGTCTTGACCGGTCCCCAGATGGGAAGCACTCGGCCTCTGGTCTTGGCAGGCACTCCCATTGTGCTGCACCTGGAAAACGACGACGCCTTCGCCGACGCTGCCAGGCAGTTCGCACATGGGTACTCCGAGTCCGCGACCTGCGCGAAAACCACCGCGGCGGGCCACAATGCTTATCAGTGCAGCCTGGCCGGCGCAAGGCTGCTCGGACACTCGGTCAGCGGCAATGTTGTGTTGGTGCAGGGAGCGGGCGGGGTCCTTCCGGTGCTATGTGTCGCCGATACCGAGAGCCGGGCTCGAGACCTGCTCAACAACCCTCACGCCACTCTTAAACAGAAAAGATACGCACGCGAGGTCATGGCGCACGAAGATCAGGATGTCAGGACGGCCTGGCAGAAGTGTGACTCTGTGTTCCAGTCAATTCGCATCAAGGATTCATCTACTCCGCAGAAAGGGACGCTAGCCGCAGCGAACACCGTCATCGACACCAAGTCCGCCGCGAGCCCAGGAGCAGCAGTCGATCCCGCAGCGGCGGCTGCACCCGCCGCCGCTGCAGCGCAGCCTGCAGACGCTGACGAGCCAGCTTCTCTGGCCGACATCGCGCGCCAGTTGCATCAACCTTCTGCCCGGGTCGCGACCTCCCCAGCCCCGCCTGCAACGGTGGCAGCGCAGAGCACGGTTCCCGCTGGCTTCAAGATACAGGCATTCAACTACTGCAAGAGCCACACCCAGCAGTGCTGGAACGCGTCAGTTCTCGTTCCTGCCGATGCCCGACTCGTAAGCTCTGACTGCAAGCAATATGTGTTCGAAACCAAGGTGAAGGGAGCCCCGTTCCTCCTTCTGATGGGCCCGGCTGGCGCCGAGAGCTGCCCCGGCCGCAACCCCAGTGATGGCAGCACGGTTCGCTGGAAGCAATTGGTTGATCCCGAGCGCGAACGCGACCCTGGAACCTCTTCGACCATCAGCGCCGAGCAAACGACTTTGGACGGAAAACAGGCCTTCGTCACTCAGATGCGGTTCAGGAAAGGCGCCGCGGACTGGATCGCCAAGCGAGCCGAGGTTGAGAATAATGACGCCCAGTTGGTGGTCGGCTGCATGGCGCCAAAAGACACCTTCGCCGATGGAGACACGATTTGCTCCGGGCTGATTGGATCTTTGCGACTGCCATGACACGCAGGCATTTAATGCCGGGGGTTGCCGTGGCGCTGCTCTGCGTCAGCACCTTTGCCTGGGGACAGGACTCCGATTCCGAAACCCAAGGCAATTCGCTGGCCGACCTGGCTCGCCAAACCCGCGCCCAGCATGCTTCCACGGCCGACACGAAGTCCAGCAAGGCGCAGGAACTGGTCGATGAGATGCAGCAGGAGCAGGAAGCCGCGGCCAACGCGCCCACCGGGTTCACCAATTACAACGCAGGCGACTACCGCCTGTTCGTTCCCTATCCATTCAGTCTTGAGGGTCGCGACAATGGGGGAGCGGTGCTGCTGGGTTCGCGTCTTGGCATCACAAATACAGAAGTCGTAGCCGGGAATCCGATTCCGATCCCAGCCAACATCATCGATAACGTCAGCGACAGCGATCTCCTCAACGTGGTGCGCCAACTCGCCGGCCTGCATGGTCCGCAGCCCTATTGCGCTGCCAACAAGCTGGGTTCACGCAGAGCTTTTCGGTGCGCCTGGCAGGGTAATCCGTATCTGCTAGGCCATGTCGTCTGGGGCTCGATGGTATTCATCGTCGGATCCAACAGCCTGATTCCCGTGATGTGCGTCAGCCCCGACGACATGCATTCCTGCACGATTTACGACAACCAGGGCCATAACACCTGCAGCGACCGCAACCGCCAGATGTACGGCACGGATCATCGCAAGGTGCAGGCGGCTGTGAATGCGCAAGTCCACGACGAGCAAACCACATTCCAGATGTGCGATCAGGTAATCTATCCTTCGATTCAGTTGAAGGAAGACATCGTGGTGCATCCGGCCACGCTCTCGGAAAAACCGTCATCCGACAAACCTCTCTCTGAAAAATCAGCTTCGGCCAGCAACGCTCCCACGGGTGCACTTCCGGTAACGGCCGAAGCGACTCCGGCGCAAGAGAGCGCGTCCAGCGAATCAGGATCGCAAGGCCCATCCCTGGCGGAATTGGCGCGCCAGACGCGCCAAGCTCCCCATGATAAGGCGCAGGCCAAACTGGACAGCGCGGAAGGTACCACTGTGGCCCCGGCGGGCTTCGAGCCTTTCGTTCTACAGTACTGCCAGAATCCGCAACAGTGCTCGGAAGCCTCGGTCGTCATCCCCGAAAAAGCAGAGGTCATTTCGCGCACCAACGGACAATATATTTTCAAGGCCGCGCTCGATGGTGAATCGGTCATGCTCTACGCCGGACCGGCCGATGTGAACGCTCCCTACCGCAGCCTGACCGATCCGGACTACATTCGCATGCGTGATCTCGCCAACGCCAACGGGTGGTCCCGGGAGAAGCCCGATAGCGTCAGCACCCAGGATCTGACCATCGAAGGCCGCTCTGCCCTGATGACCCGCTTTCGCTACCAGCGGGATCAGAAGCGCTGGTGGATCGGCGAACGAGTTTTGATCGAGAACCAGGGCAAACAATTTCTGCTCGGATGCACCGCGCCGGAGGAACACTTTGCCGACGCGGAAGCTCTGTGCACCACGCTGGTGAATTCACTGCGCTTGCCATGAAATTATCGCCGAAGCCAACTCGCGCCTGGATCTTGCTGACGGTGCTTACCTCTTGCGCTACCTTAGCCGCGTCGGCACAGGACACTTCCGGCCAAGCTCTCGGCGACGTCGCTCGCAAGACACGCCAGGAACACTCAGACCCCAACCACGTGTCGGGCAAAAAGCTCACCGACGAAGACGATGGGCCCGATGGCGGAGGCGTCTGGCGCATGCGCCTGTGCACACTCCAGCCCTGCTACGAATTCTCCATCACTCTCCCTAAGAGTCCGAAATGGAGCCGCGCCGAGCCAGAGCCCAGACCTGTGCTGATTCCGATCGCGGGCCACGAGGAAGACTCCAGCCGCGCCATTCGCGTCTATGAGGCGCAGTCGACAGACCCAAAATTCACGGCTGACAGCTTCAAGCGAGCATTTCTGCAAGGATGGTTTGCCCGCCCGGAATACTTTGGCCGTGCAGCCCGCATCGCTCTCGATGAGCATGTTCGGATCGACTGGACGAACGGGTTGATTACTCACTTCGACATCACTGCCGGCGCTCTCAAGTATCGCGGTGTGAGCACGGTCGCAGGTTCACCTTACGGCAATTTCGGCTTTGCCTGCGTCTATCGCGAAGAGGATTCCGACGCGGCCGCCAGTGTCTGCGACGCGATTGTGCACTCGGCGCAGTATCAGGAACTGCAATCGTCTTTCATTCGCAAGACCTACAAAGATCCAAACGACCCCGATCCCCCAGATGAGGATCCGTAAGAACATGCCCATGCCGCGACTGCACTCCATTCTTGCAACCGGCCTCGCGCTATCGTTCGCAGGATTGTTCTGCGCCGGGCTGACCGTGGCGCACGCCCAATCCAGGACTGGCCAGCACAAGCTCCTGTTGCAGGCCGATCTGAAACCCGGCGAAGTTCTGCGCTACGAACTCGAAGCTGCCGGCTCTTTCCTGCCCGTTGCCGATGCCAGTGGAGCGAACCTGTTCCCGGCGCGCGGCCCCTGTGACTATGCCATGGCCGCGATTGTTACTCTGCGCCCGCAACCCGCCGACAAAGACGGCAACGTTCCGGTCGAAGCCACCTATAGTGACACGCGCGTCACCAGCGTGCGCTGCGCTCTCTTTTCCGCCCCCGACTTCCAGAAGCGGCTGGCCGCGCTGCAGTCCTCTCCTGTGATGTTCCGCGTGGGACCGCACGGCGAAACCGAGATGAGCCGCAGCACCGACGGCTATTTCAAATATTGGGACGGCGGCGATCTGCTGCGCAAGGTCACCCAGGATCTGCTGCAGACCGAGTTCTCTCCCCAACCCGTGGCTGAGGGCGCTTCCTGGAAGCCACGCGGACAGTTCGCCTACTTTCGCGACCGCGCCTTGAAGGATCTTGAACTGAGCGGGGCAGACTTGCGCTTCCGCAATCTGGTGCAAGTCGACGGCAAATCGTGCGCCTTCGTGACGTCGCAATACGTTTTCTCGCCCATCGACCTTCCCGCCGTCGGCACTGCCAGCGGCGGACGCACTGTGCCCGGCGCAGGCAACAACGCCGTTGCGGCCGTGCTGCACATTTCTCTGCTGCTCGATCCTGCAACGCATCACGTCGCATGGCTGCACCGCTCGCAGACTATCGACAACAAGCTCACTCTTGCTTCGCCCTACGACGACGGCGATTCGTCCGGCAACGATCCTGCTGATCCCAACGACGCAGACGACCCGGAGAATCCTATGCCCGATATGTCGAGCATGCGCTCCGACAATCCCGGCCGGTATCCGTTTATGACGTTTCATTTCCAGGAAGAGGCCCGCGCCCGCCTGCTGCCCAACGAGCACTCCGTCGAGTGGCTGGCGGCATTGAAGCGCTTCGAGGCCACTCCCGACCCCGAGTCTGGAACCGCGCCCGTCCCGGTGACTAAGACTCTTCTTCCCAATCCGATGATTCTGGCGGCTAAGCCCGCCGTGGTGAAGCGAAGCACGCGGCTGGTAGTGGATTCTGAAACCCTGGTCGCAACTCCCGCCGGATTCACCCGCTACGAGAAGGGCTTGTGCCGTGACGCGTG
>JBEKWZ010000207.1:0-6176 GCA_049512555.1 Candidatus Sulfotelmatobacter sp.
GTCACCGCATTGTAATGTCACAATTTCTCGGGGCATAAAACAGCTCCTAAGCTTCTAGCTAAAAACCCTTGCTCGTGTGGAGCGGGCACTCTTGCCCGCTGGCTTACAGTGCCTAAAACCTAGCGGGCAAGAGTGCCCGCTCCACACAATCTTTCAAACTACTGCACAATCTCCGCAATCGTTCCGGCGCCTACCGTATGCCCACCTTCGCGGATCGCGAAGCGCAGGCCTTTTTCCATCGCCACCGGCGTGATCAACTCAATTACCAAGCTCACGTTGTCGCCCGGCATCACCATTTCGGTGCCCGCCGGCAACTCGGCTACACCCGTCACGTCCGTCGTGCGCAGATAAAACTGCGGACGATAGCCTTTGAAGAACGGCGTGTGCCGTCCACCTTCTTCTTTGGTCAGAATGTAGACTTCGGCCTTGAACTTGGTGTGGGGCGTGATCGATCCGCCTTTCGCCAAAACCATGCCGCGCTCGACGTCTTCTTTCGCGATGCCGCGCAGCAGCAGGCCGGCGTTGTCGCCCGCCATGCCTTCGTCCAACTGCTTCTTGAACATTTCGACGCCCGTGACCACCGTCTTGCGGGTCTCACGGAAGCCGACGATTTCCACTTCTTCGCCAACCTTCACTTTTCCACGCTCAATACGTCCGGTAACCACCGTGCCGCGGCCCGAGATCGAAAAAATGTCTTCGATCGGCATCAGGAACGGCTTGTCCAGTTCGCGCGCCGGTTGCGGCACACTCTCGTCCACCGCCTTCATCAACGCGTCAATCTGCTTTTCCCACTTCTCTTCGCCATTGAGCGCGCCCAGAGCTGACAACCGAACCACCGGAACATCGTCGCCAGGAAACTTGTACGATTTCAACAACTCGCGCACTTCCAACTCGACGAGATCCAGCAGTTCGGGATCATCGACCGCGTCACACTTATTCAGCGCCACGACGATGTACGGCACGCCGACTTGCCTCGCCAGCAGCACGTGCTCGCGCGTCTGCGGCATGGGACCGTCGGTGGCCGCCACCACCAGAATCGCGCCATCCATCTGCGCCGCGCCCGTGATCATGTTCTTGATGTAGTCGGCGTGGCCCGGGCAATCGACGTGCGCGTAGTGCCGGTTCGCGGTCTCATACTCGACGTGCGCCGTGGCAATGGTTATGCCGCGCGCCTTTTCTTCCGGCGCGTTATCAATGCTGTCAAAAGATCGGAACACAATCTTTGGATTGTGCTTCTGCAACACCTTGGTAATTGCCGCCGTCAACGTCGTCTTGCCATGATCAATGTGACCAATCGTCCCTACGTTGCAGTGCGGCTTATTGCGATCAAATTTTTCTTTCGCCATTTCCGTTCTTCCTCAGGGGCTAAAGCCCCCGGCTCTTTATTTACCTGACGGCACGGCTGAAGCCGCGCCCTTTCAAAGCTGCTCAGTAATACTGATACAGCTTCTTAAACTTGTGGCGCAGCGCCTGATCTACCGTTTCGAGCTTCGACAGATAAAACTCGCGCATCTGCGCCTGATCCGATACGGGCAGCGACTCGTATAACTGCTTCGCTTCGAGTCCCGCTTCGCCGGCGACGCTTTCCAGCAAACGCTGCGCCAGCACCGCGTCGAATTCCCGAACGCGAATTCCCTTGCGGTCCAGCTGCTTCAGGAACTGCTCGACTTTCGTGGGCAAGAACGCCTGCTCGACTGCCCCTTTGAGCCTGGCAAACTCTTGCTCTTTCTCAACCTTGATCGGAACCCGCTCAAAACTCACTGTCATTTCTCGATGGCGCTTCGTTCCTAAATCTCTGGAGCGGGAGACGGGAATCGAACCCGCGACCAACAGCTTGGAAGGCTGTGACTCTACCACTGAGTTACTCCCGCTTGAAACCAGCTCTCAGCTATCAGCCGTCAGCTCTCAGCGGCTAAAGCCGCTCGGCATTTCCGACTCCAATGGCACGGCTGAAGCCGCGCCTTTTCACAAACCCTGACGGCCCGGCTGAAGCCGGGCCCTTCCACAAACCTCGCCCGAACCCTTGCCGAACCATCCCAACCGACGACAAACAATCTGGAGCCGATGATCAGGATTGAACTGATGACCTCTCCCTTACCAAGGGAGTGCTCTACCAACTGAGCTACATCGGCCCGAAAAATTCAGCTGTCAGCGATCAGCCTTCAGCTCTCGGCGAAACCTACTCCGCATCCTTGTCGGGGTGCAGCACGTCGTTACGGCGCAACACCGACTTCACGGCAAATAGCGCCAGAATCACCAGCGTTCCGGCCCGAATCCTGGGGTCGGTCAGCGTGGTCCAGGCCAGCGCTCCGAGCACTACGTAGCAGACCAGCGCAATGGACAATCTGTTCACAGGTCAGCCGTTCACAAATCTGCGACTCACAGAATCAAATGGTGCACAGGGAAGGATTCGAACCTTCGTACCTCGCTAGGAGGGACAGATTTACAGTCTGTTGGCTTTAACCACTCACCCACCTGTGCAAAAACTTTCGGGCGATGCGGCTGTTGCGCTCCGTCCAGCAAGACTGCACGACCAGGGTCGCTCGAAAGCACACGCGAAACCCGCCGGCCAAACGCAGCACAGCTTTCTATTTCAAACCAGCTATTTCGCAACACAGGGAAACCAAGGATCGCGCCAGAAGACCGCGAAGATCACTGACTGCCTGATCGTTAGATCATTGATCACTGCACACCGGAAAAGTACCGAATGGAGTGCGTTGGAAAAACCTGTTGCGCCGCTAACCGAGTCCGCCGCCTGCCGGAAAAAACATTTACTGGAGCTGGCGAAGGGATTTGAACCCCCGACCCTCTGATTACAAATCAGATGCTCTACCAACTGAGCTACGCCAGCAAATTCGAGGAGAAGACGCGCCTTCGCGCAAACTCATCCCTCAGATCCCTGCCAGATGTCCGGGACAATTATTTAAGGTATCACAAGGGGAATTCGGGGCGCAAGCAAGGCTTGGCCGGGAACTAGGCATTCGGGCCCCTCGTATCTTGGACAATGCGACGGATGGGAATACGTGCCAAGGTTACCCTGACGATCACCTTCTTGCTATTAGCCGAATTGCTGGCTAGCTCTGCGGAGGGTCAGAGCGCACCGGACTTCTCTCAGGCGCAGGCGATGCTCGAACTGCTCCGCTCCTGCCACGACAACAAGATCCCCGCAGACGCCATCGACCGCGTGCTCGCCCTCGCTGGGACGGGGTTGGTTGTGCAACAGCAGAATATTTCCCGGCGTGTCACGGTGCAGCAATATCGGGAGGTTTTGCAAGCTGCCTGCCTGGGCAAGGTCGCAGAGGTGAAGCCGGCGGAGGCGGGTGCGCGGGCAGAAAAGGGCGTCTCTGGGCTGACCCAGGATGTGGGGCCTTCGCTGGTGTGGGGACGAGATCACGTTGCACTGCTCGAAGCGCAACTGGCCGAGTTGCGGCGCAATCAAGCGATCGGCGATGCGATCCCGCTGGCCCGCAAATATCTTCCGGAGCAAGTTTCGCCGTCGGAGCCGGTTCCACTGCAGCCGAAACTTTACGTGGTTATGGGCGGACGGGCGGGCGCGGCGGCGATCGACGAGCAACTTTATTTCGATGTGCTCATCTCGGCGTGGCGGAATTCCCAGGGAACGGCGGCGCCGGTCACCCCGGCGGGCGTGGTCGAGTTTTTCGCGCATGAGACTCACCATCTCGGCTATGGGCAGATTCTGGATCGCAAGCGGGACTCGCTGGCGCTGACTCCGGCGGAGGCGCAGGCTTGGGGATTTCTGGTCGCGACCATGATGGAGGGTAGCGCGACATTGCTGATCAACGGCCACGAGAAGCTGGGCGATCTTGAGAAGCAGCGGGATGTCCGGTCTTATCTGGCGAAGGTTCCAGAATTGCTTCCAGCCATGCAGAACGTTTTGCGCGACGCGCTGAAGGGGCCGATGGCGGACGAAAGCTATGCCGAGGCGTCGTCCGCGTTCGTCGATATGGGATATCACGCGACGGGAGCGGTCCTTTTAGCGGCGATTGAAAAGAAGCGCGGGCTGGCCGGAGTGATGGATGTGATGGCAGATCCGCGGCGGCTGCTGGCGGCTTACAACGAGTGCGCTAGCGAATCGACGGTGGCTTTCAAGTTTGATCCTGCCTTGGCGGAGCGAGTGGCTCACATGGGCGAATCCAAACCCAGGTAGCGCGCTCCTGAGTTCATTTCACCACAGAGTCGCAGAGACACAGAGAAGACAGAACGGGATTTCTCGGTGACTCGGTGTCTCGGTGTGAAAAATGGTTAGACCCTTCCCATAGACGGTCGAGTGGTGTATGCTCTCCCCTAGACATTCGAGTGAAGACATTCGAGTGAAGATGTTCGAGCGGAGATATCCGAGCGGAGGAAAGATGGGCGATCGTGGGACGGCAAATTCTGAGATGGTGCAGGGCACGCTGGACATGCTGATCCTGCGGACGCTGATTACCGGTGCGGCACATGGGCACACCATCGCGCACGTGATCGAGCATATGTCGGAGAACGTGCTCGAGGTGGAGCAGGGATCGCTTTATCCGGCGCTGCACCGACTCGAGCATCGGGGCTGGGTGAGCTCGTATTGGGGAACGAGCGAAAACAATCGCAGGGCGAAGTTTTACAAGCTGACGGCTGCGGGCAGGAAGCAACTCACGGCGGAGACTGACCGGTGGCGGACGGTGGTCGCGGCGATTGGCCGGGTTTTGGGCGAGAGCCATTAGCAGCGGCCCTCAGGGGCTAAAGCCCCATCGAGTCGGAGAAGAAACGCGGCCCTGAAGGGTGCGCTCTTCCACGGTCGTGCACAGGTTTGTGATGAGGATTGCGAAACCGTAGTGCTTGGGTTCGCGATGCCGATGCGAAGAGGAGGGAGCGGTGAATCTTAAACGGTTCTTCACGCGATCGAGGGAAGATTCCGAGTTGTCGGAGGAACTTGAATCTCATCTGGCGCATGAGATTGATGACAACCTGGCGCGCGGCCTCAGCCCGGAAGAAGCGCGGCGGCTGGCTTATGTGAAGCTGGGCAATCCGTACCGGATCCGCGAAAGAGTCTGGGAGGCGAATCGCATTGCCTGGCTCGAAGATACCGCGCGCGATCTGCGCCATGCGGCGCGAACCCTGGCCAAGACGCCGAGCTTTTCGCTGGTTGCGCTGCTGGTGATGGCGCTGGGCATTGGAGCCAACACGGCGATTTACAGTTTTCTCGACTCTCTGCTGTTGCGTTCGCTGCCGGTTTCTGAGCCCTCGTCCCTAGTAGTGATCAACTGGCATGGCAAATCGAGGGGACCGTCGGAAGATTATGTTGTGCACAGCATGAGCGGGAGAATCTATGACGATGCAGATGGCGAGACGGGCCCGATTTTCCCTTATGCCGCGCTTTCTGTTTTTGAGGACAGCGGGGCAGTGTTCTCCGACGTTTTCGCATACGCCGACACCCGCGAAGTTCGGAGGATGAATGTTTCGATCAATGGGAAAGCCGAGTCGGTGAGCGGCGAACTGGTTTCGGGAAATTACTTTCACGGTCTCGGCGTGGCGCCGGCGGCAGGGCGGCTGATTTTTTCGGACGACGACAAAGTCGGCGCTGTTCCCGTGGTTGTGGTCAGCTTCGCGTTCGGTGAACAACACTTTGGCGGCGCGGCAGACGCGCCCGGAAAGACGCTTTCAATTAACGGCATTCCTTTTACAGTGGCGGGAGTTGCCCCGCCGGAATTTTTTGGGGTCGATCCTTCAAAGGCTCCCAGCATCTATCTTCCGATGCACGCCAACCTTCTGCTGGGGGCGAACGATCCCTTTCCGTTTACTGCGGCCGATTATTTGGACGAGAACTATTACTGGATGCAGGCGATGGGGCGTCTGAGGCCGGGAGTGACGCTGGCGCAAGCGCAGGCGCAACTCGCTCCGAAGTTTCATCAGTGGGTTTCCGGCACCGCCAAGAACGACAAGGAGCGCGCAAGCCTGCCCGAGATCGTGTTGCACGAAGGTCGAGGCGGCATCGATTCGCTGCGGCGCGAGTACTCCAAGCCTTTATTCCTGTTGATGACGCTGGTCGCTTTGATTCTGGTAATCGCGTGCTCCAATGTCGCCAACCTGCTGCTGGCGCGCGCCGCTTCGCGCCGGCGCGAGATTGCGGTCCGACTGAGCGAGGGAGCGAGTCGTGCGCGAGTGATCCGGCAGTTGCTGACGGA
>JBEKWZ010000208.1:0-6106 GCA_049512555.1 Candidatus Sulfotelmatobacter sp.
CAACAGCGCCACCACCTGGCCCGGCGCCGGCTGGTAGTTGTACTCGTAGCAGTTCTGCAGGGCCAGCGCATCGATATCCACGATAGCGGGTGTGCGCCCGGCCATCGAGAGTACGTTGGTGTAGTTCAAAATCTTGTCCTTCTTGACTGCGACCAGCAACACGTCCATCTGCGGGCTGCCCGCCTCTTCAGAAAGAATCTGATAGTCGAGGCTAACGTCCGAAAGGTCGAAGGGAATATGCTGCGCCGCTTCTTTCTCGATGGTCTCGGCCAGTTCCTGGTCGCTCATCGAAGGCAGCGAAATCTTCTTCACGATCACCGAGTGTCCGCTCACCGCGGTGGCCACGGCCTTGGTCTTGATCGCGTTGTCGAGAAACAGTTTCGAAATCGCGCTCGAAACCGTGCCCGAATCCACGATCATCGAATCGACCACGATGTCGCTGGACAGCGGCTCCAGTCCGAGGTGAGCCACTTCAATCTGCCCGCCCTTTTTCTTGAGCTCGACTGCCTTGATGCTGGAAGACCCTACATCCAGGCCAACAATCGACTTCGATCCCATTCCAAACATGTGCCCACCTTTGTAGCGTCAGTTTTTACTACTGTGACCCGGCAGCTTTCATCGCCGCCTTCGGTTTCCGTTTCGCCTGCGGTTCCAACTCACTCGACTTCTCTTCCATCCACTGGTCCAGACGCGATTTCTTGAAGCGCCAGCGGTTGCCGAGCTTGAACGCGGGAATCTTCTGCTCGCCAACGTACTTGTAAAGCGTGTCGGGACTCACTCCCAGATACTGCGACGCCTGGCGAATATTCATTACTTCTCGCGAGTCGGCCATAGTTGCCTTTGCCTTTTCCACCCACGTCCATTTCCCGCTCCGGTTCCCCCGGCCTCGCGGGATTGCATCGGGAGACTGCCTTGCCCTCATTGCCTGACCGAGGGCTTTCGGTGTTCCGAGCATATCTCAACCCTGAAAAACCCCGGCTCGGAGCGAATCTCCGCGTTTCTTAGGGTTTTATGCCCATTTCCTGGAAATTGGAAAGAAGTGCTTCGGAGGACAAAACTACATATTGCGGTGGACGCAACAACGAACACTATTAGTTGTATTCATGGCACAGGACGCCGCTGGTCACTTCGATACCGGTAACTGAAGTACTAGGCACGGTACGGAGGTACTATGTCGCTTGTCTAAGTGCTTGCGATTGCTTACTTAATGCTTTGCTCGAGTGGTAACAGGTTGCCCTCGGGCGTTACTTCCCGTCCCACACAGTGCAGGAAATTATTCTTCGATCCGACGCAGGGTTTTGCCCTCCACGTCTTGAACTATCGACCGTCTACTGCACGTCGGAAACTTGGCCGTTCAGAAATGTCACCTTCACGTCCTTGTAGACATAAATCTGTTTCGCCCCGACGTTAAACTTCTTGTCGGGCTTGCCTAGGGCCGACTCCACTTGATCGGTGGTCATGCCCAACTGCACGGTTGCCGGCTCTTGTTGCTGCTGTTGCGCCGGCTGCGCCTCTTGAGCGGGCTGTTGAGCAGGTTGCTGATCAGCACCGGGTTGAGCGTCTCCGCTCCCTGCCTGCTGATCGTCATTCGTGGTGACGGTGAAGACCTGCCCGATGGTATCTTCTACCTCGCTGGCGCTGGCTTTCTCCAAGTATCCTTTGGCGAACTCGAACACTACTTCGGCCTTGTACGGAAAGGGCTGATTGGAGTTATTGCAGACCTTGCAACCGACCACCTGAAACGAGATCTTTTCCTTGCCCACATTCACGTCGAGCTTCAACGGGTAGACTTTGGCGCCCTTCTTGAAATATCCGGAAACATTTTGCATCATCCCCGCGCAGAAACCGGTGGAAAGATGCAGGACGTTGTCCGCAAATTTTGCCGGACACAGTGCGACCGCCCTCCAGGGCACGGCGATGAGTCCACCCTTCTGCACTGCCAGCAGCGTGCCCGGATCGCCCGCGACCTCTCCGTCGGGTCCAATCTTGACGGTTTTGTATTGCGCGCTGAGTTGCTCCTGCAACGTCACGGCTTGCGCGCCAGCCATGCCATGCAAGAGCACGGTTGCAGCCACGAAATAAAAACACCAGGCCCGACTCATAATCCTCCCTGCCCTGCTTGGTGATTAAGCCTCTGCGAGGGCCATTGAAAACGGTCCAGGCTTACTGCACATCCACCACTTTGCCATCCTTGAAAATCACTTTCATGTCTTTGTAGTAGTACGTCACTTTGGTCGGCAGGGTGACTTTCTTATCCGGCTTGCCCAACGCCGCTTCCACTTGCGCCGGAGTCATGCCCACCTCCACGCTCGCCGGTTCCTGTTGCGCGGCAGGCTGTTGTGCGCCCTGCTGATCCCCTTGTGCCCCCTGCTGTTGATCGCCTCCCTGCTTGTCGCCGCCGCCCTGATCCTGCGCGTTGTCGCTAATCGACAATAGCTGCCCGATCGTGTCTTCCACGTCCCCGGCGCTCGCCTTCGCCAGCGCTCCCTTCGGGAACTGGAATATCACATTCGCCTTGTTGTAAGTCGGCGGATCGGTCTTATTGCAGGTGTCGCAGGCGACGATGCCCAGCGTCACCGTATCTTTCTCCAGATTCACGTCAACCTTCATGGGATAGACTTTGTCGCCCTTGGCGAACAATTTCGTGGTCTGCCCCTGCGACTGCGTCTGCGAGAAATGCCCGAAGATCGCCTTTTTTCCCGACAGCAGCAGGCCGCTCGGAGGATGTACGACTCCCCCTTCATACTTATTCGCGAGCGTGGTCTTCTCCGAATACGGCGAGCCCAGCATGCCGCCCTTCTGGATCGCCAGCAGCGTGCCCTCTTCGGTCACGGAATATCCGCTCGTGTCCGATCCCAACTTCGCTGCCTTGTACTGGGCAGCCAGTTGTTCCTGCAACGAAACGGCCTGGGCTCCGGCGCGCGGTAACGGCAAAACTGTGGCGCACACCACAACCACGACGATTAGCGGAATCATCCTCTCGAACTTCTGCCCCATAGCTCCAATTCTCCTTTTAAAGTCTGGCTACTGCCCCCGGGTCGAATCAGGCGTGATAAGAAATCTGAACAACAGGGTTTTGAACGAACAGTTTGAATGAGCGCGTTGAGTCAATCCGTTGAATAACGTCGTTGAATAACTTTGCTGAATAACTCTTGGTTGAATAAAAAGCGGAGCGTCACCGTTCAGGTGACGCCCCCATGGCAATTTGTAGATGGACCTTCGTCAAAACACGCAGGCTGCCGCTTATTGCGAGCCGCCAGAGGCCGCTTCCTGCTTGACGTCGGATTCCGTCTGGTCGGCCGCCTTGTCCTGATCCTCCAGAGACTTGGCCGCTGTCTTGTCCGGCGCAGGAGGGGGCACGTCCGATGCGGTCGTGCCGGTATCCGGAGCCTTCGGCAACCCTCCGGTTCCCTGCTTCGCCGCCAGTTCTTTCATGCCCGCATCCAGCTGCTCCTGGAAGTGGTTGTGCATCTCCTGCAGGTCGTCCACCGCAACCAGCACGCTCTTGCCGGCTGCGCAGTCGCCCTTCTTGCTGCTGGTAACACTGACGTTCACTTTCTGGTCCCCGTCAGGAGTGTCGGTGAGCCGGGTGATGACGTCGCCCTGGGTCAGCGCGCATTCCTGGCCGTCGGCCGTTACGTCGAGTTCGTCGACCACCACGAAGATGCGCCGCGCCGGATTGAGAGCCGGAGGCGCCTGGTCACTGGCTGCCGCTGCCGGCTGTGCGCCGCCACCCGACGATGAACCAGATTTGGCTGACTCGGCCTGCGCCTCCGCGATTTGCGCTTTCACTTCGTCGGCAATCGCCTGCTTCACTTCCGGCGAAAGCCCGACCGGCTGGCTCGGCGCCGATGACTGCCCGCCGTTGCTGGCCACCTGGTCATTCGACGCCTCAGCATTCAAGGCGCTATCGGCTGCCGCTGCGTTGGCTTCCGCTTGCGCCGCATAGGCCGCCTGCAAGTTCGCCGAGATCAGATAGTCCGTAAGCCAGAACGCTGCCGAAGGATACACCGGGTATGGGTTCCAATACGCTCCGTAGTAGCCATACCATGGTGATCCGCCCCAGCCCCAGCCCCAGGCCACCGGCGCCGCCCACGGGTTATAGGCCCATCCGTAAAATCCGGGATGGTACCAGTACGGGTGATAGTAGCCGTAGTAGTTGTAACCACCATAGCGGTAGCCCACATAAACGCCGCTTCTGTAGCCGCCGTGGTAGTAATACGTGCGCGAATAATACGACCTGCCGCCACGCGTGACATACGCGCGCTGCACATATCCGCCGCGTCTTCCGTTCGAGACGATGCGGGCTCCGTTGCGGTTGGTCACGACCGTGCGCCCGCCATGCAGTCCGCGATTAATCTGCGTGCCGTTGCGGTTAATGGACCGGATCTGCCCGTTGGGACGAACGCTCGCCGACCCGCCGCCCTTCAGAGAAACGTTTCTGCCCGGCGGCGTGTGACTCGTCGTCGTGGTACGCGAGGTGGTCGTCGTATGAGTGGTCGTAGCGCCATGACCCGCCGTCGTCGAGTGACTGGTGGTCGCCGTGTGCGAGGTTGTCGTAGTGTGGCTGGTGGTCGCCGCGTGATTCGCCGTCGTAGTGTGATTCGCCGTCGTGGCGTGACTCGGCGTCGTGGTGTGGCTAGTCGCGCCGGTGTTGGTATGCGTAGTAGTCGCCGATCGATTCGGCGTCGTAGTATGACTGGTCGTCGCGGCGTGACTCGTCGTCGTAGTGTGACTTGCTGTGTTCGCGTGGGTCGCCGTGTTCGCGTGACTCGGCGTCGACGCGTGGCTTGGCGCGGACGCGTGCGCCGCCGGCGCAGCGTGCGGTGCCGGTGCGCTCGCTTTGTGCTGGGAGCCAGCGAAGGCCGGAACCACCATCATGAGCGCGACCCCAACCGATTTCCGCAGGGCACTTCCATTCATTTTGAAATTCATCGCAACACTCCTGAATTCAGCATTTCATCCGACTGCCAATCAGAACTTCAAACACACAACCGCGGAGATTGTTCCGGTGGTTTTCCGGATCCCGGGGCAGAAGGGCCTCTGGGAGGCTCAATAAGGCATATTTGAGTTTTCCAGATTGGCATCCCGCGGGCGGAGCAACGTTATCAAAACTCCGGCTACGGGTGCAATCGTTTTCTGGTGCGCCTTTTCTTCCTGGTTCCTTTCTCGTGACCGACCGCCTGCTGTAATATTCTTCTAACTTTTTCAGGGAGGCACGACTTTGCGCTATCTCGATCGTTTGCAGCCCCTTGCCCTGCTCGTGATGCGTCTGGCTCTGGGCGCCATTATGCTCACTCATGGCTATCACAAGGTTTTTGGCGGCTTGCATCACCATGCCCAGATGGTCGGGGGAATGGGGCTGCCGGCATGGCTGGGATATGTTTCTTCTTTCGCCGAGTTTCTGGGCGGGCTACTCCTCCTGGTGGGCTTTTTCACTCGCGCGGCCGCGTTCGCTGTCTGCGTCGATTTGAGTGTAGCCATCTGGAAAGTCCATCTACACAATGGTCTGATCGGTTCACCCGATCGCCCAGGATATGAACTGGCTCTGGCCGCCGCCGCCCTGGCTTTCGCCCTGATTTTCTTGGGCGGCGGTCCCATCGCCCTCGACCACGTGCTCCGCGGCGGAGGCTCCAGCACGGCCAAGCGCTGAATCGGCCTGTCCCGCTCAGACGCAACTTATTCCTCCCCGCGGGGTTCAGTTTGGCGGCTATTCCCTTTTGGATCTAGGTGCGTCCGGGCGATGCCGGTGCCCACGCTGCTGTTGGCAATGCGAAATGACCGCCGGCGGCACAATTGCATCCCGGCGGGGTTTGAAATTATGATGGGTGGGTTGCCCATGCACTTGCATCCAAATGGTTTGGCGGCTGCATCTTACCGCCATCAGACAATCATGAATGGAGGTTTCTCTGTGAGAAAGCTAGCCTTCCTTGCGACTATTTTTGCGCTTTTTGTCCTGTCCAGCCTGGCGTCGGCCCAGCAAGGCGACGCGGCCATCGGTTTCGGCACTATCCTGGCGCCCGGCGCCGCTTCGTGTGGCTATTCGGGAGCAGGAGGAGCATTTGCCTGCGCCGAAAAAGGTGGCTTTTATCCCACGATCGGTGGC
>JBEKWZ010000209.1:0-6106 GCA_049512555.1 Candidatus Sulfotelmatobacter sp.
TCTCAGACCCGAAGGTCGGGGGGCCGTTCCCTGCCCGGCTGCTCAACTTCAATCCTGCCCGGCCTTCGACTGCTCGACTAGCCGGTGAAATGCCCCCTTTACGCGAGGGCGATCGATATTTTTTGGGGCTGCGCCTGCGAGCGCAGCAAAACTGCTTTTCTGCCGTCTCTTCCTGATCTTGAACCTGGCTCTTGAACCTGTTGCTTCTTAAAGCTTTGTTCGTCCGAACTGGCTCGTCTTGAAGCCGGCTCACCCAGCTAGTTGACGAAGCGGCGCATACGAACATTCATAACCATCCCCAGCGCCAGGAACATGAACAATACGGAAGACCCACCATAACTCATCAACGGCAGGGGTATTCCGGTGACCGGCATAAAGCCAACCACCATGCCGACATTGACCAGGATATGGAAGCTAAGCACAGCCACCACACCCATCACCACGAACGTGCCAGCGCGGTCGGGCGCTGTTTGCGCGTTCTGGGTCAAACGCATCAGCACAATGAAGTATAACAGCAGAACCCCGAGAGCGCCTACGAATCCGTGCTCTTCGGAAAACGCGGCGAAAATAAAGTCCGTTTGCGGGACTGGGAGGAAATTACCGTGTGTTTGCGAGCCTTTGCCGCCCCAAAGGCCTCCAGAGCCCACGGCAATCTTGGATTGCTCAACTTGGTACCCCGAGCCCTGAGGATCGAGTTCAGGATCGATGAAACTGGTCAACCGCTGTTTCTGATAGGACTTGAGCACGTGCACTTTGGGAACGGTAAAGACCGCCCCAATGCCGATTCCGGCTAAGAGAGCGACGGTTAGACCCTGCTTCCATTGCAAGCCGCCCAGAAACACTCCCATGACCGCAATGGGGACGTAAGTGAGGGCGGTACCGAGGTCGGGCTGGGCCAGGACCATCAGCATGGGAACGCCGACAATGGCTCCGGCCTTCATGAAATCGGCCCAGGAAAGCTCGCGCTGACGCATGTCGGCAAAATACTTGGCGACGGCGAGGATGAGAATCAGCTTGACCCACTCCGACGGCTGGAAATGGTTGCCGCCGGGCATGTGGATCCAGCGCTTTGCCCCAAGGTAGCGCTGTCCAAACAGGAGCACGGCCATCAGAGAGGCCACGCCAGCAATATAAAACCAGTGAATCTGATCGAGCAGTACCTGATAGTTGACCAGGCTCATCACGAACATCGCGCCCACGCCGGCCAGCACCCAGTAAATCTGTCTCACGTGGGCTCCGGCAAACTTGGTGTGCACGGTGGCGCTTTGGATTTCCATAATGCCCAGACCGCAAATCATGAGCACGAAGCCCAGCAGGACCCAGTCGAAATCGCGGTATGAGACGTAACGTGCCATCGGAAACCAGTTCTCAGTTCTCGGTTCTCAGTTGTTAGCGCCGGCGTCCCGCCGGCTGTCGCGAAGGCGTCTCGCCCTCGCACCCCTCGCGCCCGTTTAGTGAACAGTCATTCCGGGGGCAGCGATGGCTGCTGGCATCGGCTTTTTGGGCAGGTCGAGAACGAAGCGCCCGCCTTGCAGCTTGTCGTTGCCTCCGTCGGAACCGGGTTCGCTCCACAGGCCGCCGATGTCGACCGTCCCGTTGGCCTTTGGCTTCTCCACCATCTTCTGCGGGGACTTGCGTTGCTTTTCGACGTAAGCCTTGATCACCTGCGTCGCCACGTTCGCCGCCAGCCGGCCGTGCTCCCCGCCCTGAAACAGGACACAGACCACGACGTCGGGATTGCGGCGGGGTGTGAACCCGACGAACCATCCGTTCTGCGCCAGATCAGCGTCGTCCTTGTGCTTGGCGCGGTTCTCGAGTGACACTACCTGCGCCGATCCAGTTTTGCCCGCGATGTCAATGCCGTCAATATGAGCCCTTGGGGCTGTTCCTTCCGGCAGCAATACTCGTCCCATCGCGTCGGTAATGTAGTTCCAACCACCGGGATCGAGGGGGACGCTGGTCACGTCGGTGAAGTGAGCGGCCTCGGTGTAATTCGATGGGAGGTCGGTGGGATTGATCACATGCGGCACGACCAGCTTCCCGCCCATGGAGATCGCGCTGATGGCACGCGCCAACTGCACCGGCGTAACGGTGACCGCGCCTTGCCCAATGCCGACGAAGATGGTCTCACCGGCATACCATTTCTGATGAAACGTTTTCGCTTTCCACTCTTCCGACGGGATCAGACCGCTGGCTTCCTGCGGAAGATCGATTCCGGTCTTCTGTCCCAAACCTAATTGGGTTGCGTATTTTGCAATTTTCTCGATTCCGAGTTTGTCGGCCAGCGTGTAGAAAAAAACGTCGCACGACTGATAAATCGCCTTTTCCAGGTCCACGTCACCGTGGGTTAGATGCTTGAAGTAGACCCAGCATTTCGAATTCCTGCCGTAGAAGTCTGCACTGCCATTGCAGTGCACGTGCAAAGTCCGGGCAATGCCATCCTGCCATCCGGCGAACGACATAATGACCTTGAAGGTCGAGCCGGGCGCGAGCTGCGCCTGAATGGCTTTGTTCAGCAGCGGCTTGTCGGGGTCGTCTCTCAACTTCGCCCATTGATCGCGGGTCACGTGCACCGCAAAATCATTGGGATCAAAAGTTGGCCGGCTCACCATGGCCAGAATTTCTCCAGTGTGCGGGTCCATGGCAACGATGGCTCCGTTTTTGTCGCCTAGCGCTTCTTCGGCCGCGATCTGCAGGTCGATATCGATCGTCAGTTTCAAGGGCTTGCCGGCGACGGCTTCGGTTTCGCCAAGGCGTCCGACTTCGCGGCCGTGGCTGTCGACCAGGGCCTGTCGCGATCCGTTCTGGCCCATCAGCAGCGTGTTGTACTGGCGCTCGACGCCGGAGATTCCGACGACGTCTCCTGCGTTGTATAGCTCGAACTGCGGCTGGTTCAGCATGTCTTCGCTGACTTCACCGACATAGCCGATCAGGTGCGCCATGAATCCGTTGCGCGGGTAGAGTCTCCGTGCAGCATCGATGGTGTCCAGTTCCGGCAGTTCGTTGCGGTGAGCTTCAATGAACTGCAATTCGTCGGGAGTGATATCCTCCTTTAGAAAAATTGGCTGGTACTGCGGCATCGAAGCAAAGCGCCGGATGCGCGCCCGCACTTCATTGGGATCAAGGTGCAAGCCCTGGGCAATCAAGTCCGCATCGGCAGCCAGGTCGCGAGATGAATCGCGCAACAGCAGCGCCGTGGTCGAAGGATAGTTGTCAACGACGATGCGGCCGTTGCGGTCCAGAATCTTGCCGCGGGGAGCCAGAATCGGCACGTTGCGGACGCGATTTTTCTCGGCGGCTGAGGAGTAATACCCGCTCTCCATCACCTGCAGCTTCCACAGTCCGTAGGCGAGCACCAGGAAGATGCCGAGGATGATGTACTGCGCCGCCGTGAGGCGGATTTCGGAAACTTTTTCGTCGCGGCCGAACATCAGTTCTGAATTCTCGGTTCTCAGTTCTCAGGTCTCAGTTGCGGACCGCTCGCTGTCTGGGGCCACGCCGAAAGAGCAGAAAACTGGCAATGCGTTTAAATCAATTCTAATCCCAACGGGCTTTCGGCTATTGCTCAAGAAGTGACGTAAGTCACAGTCCCGGTCGCTAAGGGCTGAGAACCGGGAACTGAGAACTCTCTTCACGTTCTCTGTTTAAACTTGTCGAGCAGGAAGAACAGCACTACGCCGAGTACGGCGTTGGCCAAGCCCGCCAGAATTCCGTGCAGCCAACTCCAGTTCTGCGTCATGTTGACCAGTCCCCGGGCCACGGTGAAGTAGACCGCGGAATGGATCAGATAGAACCCGAGCGTCACCAGGAAACGGGCGCCGGCATTTTCCACGTCGAGCTTCACGCCAAGAGAGGAAGCTCCGTAGCCCACAATGGTTTTGGCGATTCCGTTAAGTCCGATGGGATTGTGGCCCAACATATCCTGCGCCAGGCCGATGGCTGCACCGGTGAACAGGCCGGCAATCGGGCTGCGGCGGGCCATGGCGAAAAAAATCGTGACCAGCAGCGGGAGATCGAAATAGATGGCAAAGCGCGGAAAACGCAGCGGCACGAACGCCTGGGCAAAGAGCGCCAGCAGCGGAATGCCGATCGTGACCGGAGCGCTGAACCGGTAGACCTCAACCTGCTCCCCAGATGTGTAAGTAATAGGCACGCTATTGGGGACTGCTTTCGGCAGCGGGCGGCTGCGAATTGTCCGGCGGTGTGGTGGGCTCGGCCGGTTTCGGCGGCGGGCTCGCGGGGTTGGTAGAAGAGGCGCCGGACTTCGGATCCAGCACTGTGGTGCCCGCAGCCGGGGCGTTCTTCTTTGCGGTGGAAGTGCCAGCGGATGCTCCAGACGCTGGCGCGCCGGACGGATTCTTGGCAGCCGGGGCGGTCGTGGTCTTGGTGATCGGGGTCTCGGCACCCGCAGGTTTAGCCCCCGGATTCGCCACGGCGGGCTTGGTTGAGCCTGCTGTGGCTCCTGCTGCGGTGCCGGGGGCGGCGGGGGTCGCATCGGCTGGCTTGTCGGGCACGGAGGGCAGACGTTGCGCCAGAATATCGGAGGCGCGGATGTGGACGTTTTCTTCCGCGGTGGCCTGGCGTTCCTTGTTCTCGACCAGAACTAGCACTTCTTCGAGCTTGCCGAGGTCGGCAGCGGGCTTGACTTTAATGTTCAGAAACAGGTCTTTGCCGTTTCCGACTTTGGTGACGGTGCCGACGGGCAAGCCTTTGGGGAAAATCTGGTCGCCGCCACTGGTGAGCACGCTTTCGCCCACCGAAACTTGCTCATCGCTCATAACGCGTTCAAGAACGACTTCGCCGTTGGCGGTGCCGCGCAGCACGCCTTGCAGACGAGTTTTTTCGAGCAGGGCGCCGACGCCGCTGCTTTGATCGCTGATTAAGAGCACCTGCGAAACGGACGCGTAGGCTACAAGCACTTTGCCGACGATTCCATCAGCAGTCATGACCGCCATGTCGCGTTTGATACCCGCGTTCTCGCCTTTATCGATGTAGACGATGCGGGAAAGGTCGCTGCCGCTGGAACCGATTACCTGGGCGGCCACGGTGCGGGAGATGAACTGTTCTTTAAAGGCGACCAGGGATTGCAGGCGGCGGGCCTGGGCGGCATCCTCGCTGAGCCGCACCTGTTGGAGTCGCATCTGCTCGATCTGATCTTTCAGCTGGCGATTTTCTGCGCGCACTCCACGCAGGTAAAAATAGTTATGCCAGATGTCGCCGGTGCCGTTCTGCGCCCAGACCAGAATGCGCTCAAAGGGAGTGATGGCGCCGACCGCCCAGACCCGGATCAGCCGCGTGTTTTCCGGATCGTTCCCATTGCCGCCGCGCTTGACTTGTGTCGCCAGCCCCAGCACCTGCAGAAACAGGACTCCTACCAGGATGATCAGGTTGCGGTAGCGGCCGAGTACGGATTCCATGAGCTTCGAGTTATGAGCTTTGAGCTATGAGCTTAACGCGAACTACGCAGACTCTCAGGGCTCGTAGCTCGAAGCTCTTATTCGATTGAGATTTTTCTGAGCAGTTTGAAATCACTGAGCATTTTGCCGGTGCCCAGCACGACGCTGCACAGCGGGTCGTCGGCGATGGAAACCGGCAGTCCGGTTTCTTCGCGGATGCGCTTGTCGAGATTCTTAAGCAGCGCGCCGCCGCCGGTGAGCACGATGCCGCGGTCGCTGATGTCGGCCGAGAGTTCCGGAGGCGTACGCTCGAGCGCCACGCGAATCGCGTTCATGATGGTCGAAACGCATTCGCTGAGGGCCTCGCGGATTTCGCCGTCGTCGACCGTGATGGTTTTGGGTACGCCTTCGATCAGGTTCCGGCCCTTGATTTCCATGGTCATCGGTTTGTCGAGCTGGTGCGCGGAACCGATTTCCATCTTGATCTGTTCGGCGGTGCGTTCGCCGATCAGCAGGTTGTATTTCCGCTTCAGATAATTCATGACCGCTTCGTCCATCTGGTTGCCGGCCATGCGCACGGACCGCGAGTAGACGATGCCGCTCAGCGAGATGACTGCAATGTCGGTCGTTCCGCCGCCGATGTCGACCACCATGTTGCCGCTGGGCTCGGTGATGGGCAATCCCGCACCGATGGCCGCGACCATGGCTTG
>JBEKWZ010000210.1:0-6094 GCA_049512555.1 Candidatus Sulfotelmatobacter sp.
CCGGGGGCTCTGGTCGGAATTTTGTGGATGCTCGCTGTGACCGGCTCGACCATCAACGTAGAATCATTGATGGGTTCGATCATGGCCGTGGGCATCGCGACTTCGAACTCGATTCTGCTGGTAAGCTACGCTAATGACGCGCGCGTTGAAAAACACATTTCACCCCTCGAGGCGGCGCTGGAAGCCGGAAAGACGCGCCTGCGGCCGGTTCTGATGACGGCGCTCGCCATGATTATCGGAATGATCCCCATGGCGCTGGCCCTGGGCGAGGCGGGCGAGCAAAATGCTCCGCTGGGCCGCGCCGTGATTGGAGGACTGCTGGTGGCAACCGTCGTCACATTGTTCATCGTGCCCGTGGTCTACACGCTGCTGCGAAAAGATTTCCCCACCCGGCACCTGCTCGATGAAAAATTCGCCGCCGAAGCCCGCGGTGAAGTGTTTCAGGCGGAGGCACACTGATGCCTGACGGAAAGATGTCGGACGGCAAAATGTCGGAGTCCCATGGCCAACGTCGCGGATCTGCCTGGCTTTATTTAGGCGGCATCGTCGTCGTTCTTGTAGCGGGAGCCATGGCCTTCCTGCTTTTCACCCGCCAGCGCACCCACGTCGAGGCCGCCACCGAGCAACTGACGGCCGAAGGACAGAAAGGACCGTCCGTCGAAATCGCCACCGCCCGCAAAGTCGCAGGCTCCAATACGATCCGGCTGATCGGCGAGGCGCGCCCCTACCAGTCGGCAATTTTATATGCCAAGGTCAGCGGTTACATGCGCAGCATCAGCGTCGACAAAGGCGATTTTGTCCATGCCAACCAAATTCTGGCGGTGATCGAATCGCCCGAAACTGACAAGCAATATCAAGCCGCAGTTGCCGATGCGCACAACAAAGAACTCATCTCCAACCGCGCCGCAACGCTCGTAAAAAAAGAAATGATCTCGCAGCAGGATGCCGACCAGGCCGACGCCGACGCCGCCGTCTCCAAGGCGAATCTGGAGCAGATTGGCACGCTGAAGTCGTATGAGGAACTGCGCGCTCCATTCAGCGGAACCGTAACCGCGCGCTATTCCGATCCCGGCGCGCTCATTCAGAATGCGGCCACGTCGCAGACCAGCGCGCTGCCGGTAGTCGAAGTCTCGGAGACTTCGCGGCTCCGCATCTATGTTTATGTTGATCAGGCGCATGCTCCGTTCGTGCGCAACGGAGATGAGGTCACGATTCTCGATCAGGCCAACCCGAGTCTGAAAGTAGTCGCACGAGTCACGCGCACCAGCGGAGAGATTGATCCCAAGACGCGCACTCTGCTAGTCGAGATCGACGTCGACAATCCGCACAACCGCATCCTCGCCGGCAGCTTCGTGCAGGCTGAGTTGAAAGTGCAGACACCGCGGTACGTCGAGGTGCCGTCCGATGCGCTCATCGTTCGCGGCGCGGGGATGTTCGTGGCCGTAGTCACGCCCGACAACACAATTAAATTCACACAGGTTGCGGTTGCCGAGCAGACCGGCGAGACCGCTCGATTATTCAGCGGCTTGGATGAAGGCGAGCGCGTCGCCCGCAGTATCGGAGAGCGCGTGCCGGAAGGCGGCAAGGTGCAGCCGGTTGTGCGGCCCGGCAGCTGATTTTGATTCATGCGCCAATTCAGAACATCCTGATGAGAAAGACTGGTAAATCTTGGGCCGGACTCGCCGCGCTAACCCTGATCGCGGCGAGCGCCGTGTGCTCGGCGCAGGACCCCCCGCTGTCGCTGGCCGACTGCTATCGCCTCGCCGAACAGAATCAGCCCGACCTTGCCACCGCGGAAGATCAAGTCCACGTGGCCGAGGCGCACCTCAAGGAACGCCGCGCGGCGTACCTTCCTCACCTGAGTTTTGGAGCGACGCACAACCAGCAGACCTACAACTACGCGCCGCTGCCGGGGACTTCGATTTCCACTGCCAACAGCCAGTACAACGGCGAGCGCTGGTCAAACTCTCCTTACTACTACACCGGCCTGAACTTCAGCCAGAATATTTACGACTTCGGCCTGACTCGTGGATCGATGGAGCGCGGCCGGGCCGAACTGGCGCAGGCGCAGCAGAACCGTGATCGCGTCCGGCAGGAGACATTGCTCAACGTGCGCGACGGATACTTCAGCGTGCTGGCAGCGCAGGAACTAGTCGACGTGCGCCAGAAAACCGTTCAGGACCAGACCAAACATCTGGATCAGATCAATGCGTTCTTCCAGGTCGGTCGTGTGCCCAAGATCGATGTCACCCGCCAGGAAGTGCAACTGGCCGATGCGCAACTCGATCTGGTGCAGGCGCAATCCGATCTCAAAGTTTCGCAGGCGGCGCTGGCTACGGCGATGGGCCTGCCCGTGAAAAGTACATTTACGCTCGTCGATGTATTAGGCGCCGCCAAGGCGCCTGATGTGGTGGATAGCTATCTCACCCAAGCGCAAACCCTGCGCCCCGATCTGCAGGCATTGCGCCAGGTTGTCATCGCGGCCCAAGGCGACGTCGTATCCGCGCGCTCGAATTTCAAGCCGCGCCTGAACTTCACCAGCTTCGCCGATTTTGAGAATCTGCGGTTTCCCCTGATCTGGAACTTGGGATTCGGCGAGAGCCTTCTGCAGCCGCTGCTTTCCGGCGGATACAACCGCGCGTTTCTGAACGAGACCGAACAGGCTAAAAAAGCGGCCGAATCGAATCTGCAATCCGCGCGGTTGCAGGTCGATCGCGAAGTCTACACCGACTACGCCAACACGACCGTCGCCCAGCAGCAGATCGATCTGGCCACGGTTGCCGATCAGGAAGCACGCGAGAATCTGGCCTTCGCCGAAGGCCGCTACTCGGCCGGAGTGGGCAACATCATTGAATTGACCGACGCGGAATTATTAGCCGCCACCGCGGCCGCCCAAGTGGTCACCGCCCGATACAACTACCAGTTGGCCTTCGGCAGGCTGGAAGTCGCCGCCGGCAAGGATCCGAGCGACTAGAAAATGCGAGTGACTAGTCGGAGCGCTTAACTTATCGTTTCGAGGGCCAGGTTCTGATCGTCGCTCCACCAGATGCCCGGTTCATCGGGCGACAGCTTTCTTTGAAACACAAATCCTAGCTGCAGCAACTCCTGAAGAATCGCGTCCATCGCTGGGCCCACCGACTGGCGCACCGCGGCGCTCAGCGGATGTCCAGCCTCGTAACATTTCCCCGTGATTCCCACGAGCAGAACGTGCTCTGGCATCGCGCCCAGCATGGCCGCCGTCAGCAGGCACTCCGACAACGCGGGCGAATGTGTATCCAGTCGCTGTTCCGGCGCTTCGCGCAGGATATCTTCTTTTCGGTAGAGCGTGAGGGTGCCCGGGCAGTCGTCACTGGCCACAGCATCAACCAGGATCAGCGCCTTCAGCCCAACAATCTGATGCGTCAGGTCGAGCGCGGGAGTGCCCAGGTCGGCCAGTTCAATGCCTTCCTCGAACGAATACATCGACTCGAGAATCCGCAGCACATAAGGCCCAACCCCGTCGTCGCCCAACAGCACGTTGCCGATTCCGCCGATCAGTGCATTCCTCACAGGATTTTCGCCACTCCAATCTTTCGGCCAGATGGATCGAACGCATGGCACGCGCAAGCCATGCACGGATCGAACGAATGCACCGTGCGCAAAACTTCCAGCGGCTCCTCGGGCCGCGCCAGCGGAGTGTGCAGCAACGAGGCTTCGTACGGACCATGGGCTCCATTTTTGTCGCGCGGGCTGGCGTTCCATGTGGAAGGCACAACCGCCTGGTAATTCTTGATCTTCGCGTCTTTGATCACGATCCAGTGCGAAAGCGTTCCGCGCGGAGCTTCGTGAGTGCCGACGCCTTCCACTTCATGCGTGGGCATGACCGGCTGGTTGTGAACCGTGTAGTCGCCTTTCGCGATGTTATCGGTCAGCAACTGCAGATGTTTCTGCGCCAGCTCCGCCAGCATGCAGGCGCGAATGGCGCGAGCCGCGTGGCGTCCCAGTGTGGAGTGCAGCGCAGCGGGCGTGGCCCGGACTCCTCCGATGGCCGCAATCTTCTCAATTGCCAAGTCAGTGTACTTGCGGGTCAGCGGATGCCCTTGCGCGTAGCCGATCAAAACCTGCGCCAGCGGGCCCACTTGCATGGGCTCGCCGTTGAATCGTGGCGCCTTTACCCAGGAATATTTTTTGTCCGCTTCCCATCCGGTGAAAGCAGGCTCGGTTTCGCCAACCCACGGATGCAGCGGCTTTTCGCCCTGATAGTAGGCGTGCATCACATCTTCAGTCACCGATTGCCGAAAAATCGGGTCTGACGCCGTCTGGAAACTTTTTACTCCGGCCAGGTCGCCATCGTGAATGTAGCCGCCCGGCAGATCGTAAGAAGAGCCCTGACTGTCCAGCGGCAGGTCGGGAACCGCGAGATAGTTGCGCACGCCGCTGCCGATCTTGAACCATTCGGGATACATTGCAGCCACGGCGCACACATCCACAAAATAAACTTGTTGCACGAACTGAACCACCTCTTCGAGTAACGTGCGGATCATTTCCAACTGGCTCATGCCCAGAGCCGACGTGCTGTCGAGATCAATCGCGTTGGCGACGCCGCCGACCGTCAAGTTTTGGATGTGAGGCGTCTTCGAGCCTAGAATGCCGACGACCTGCAACGCCTTGCGCTGGTACTCGAGCGCCTGCACGTAATGCGAGAAGGCCAGAAGATTCACGTCAGGCGACAGCCGCATCGCGGGATGTCCCCAGTAGCCGTTGGCGAAAATGCCCAGCTGTCCGCTGGCGGCGACGGCGTTCACGCGATCCTGCGCCGCTTTCAGTTCGTTGCGCGAGTTTCGCGTCCACGGCGAAAGAGTTTCCGCCAGCTTCGACGTCGCGGCCGGATCGGCCTTCGGAATCTGCATTATGTCGACCCAATCCAGCGCCGAGAGCTGGTAGAAATGCACGATGTGGTCATGCAGCGCGTGCGCAATCAGAATCAGGTTGCGAATGTATTGCGCGTTCAGCGGAATTTCCAGCTTCAGCGCATCTTCCACTGAGCGCACGCTGGCCATGGCGTGCACCGTGGTGCACACTCCGCAAAAGCGCTGCGTGAACAGCCACGCGTCCCGCGGATCGCGCCCGCGAAGAATCTTTTCGATGCCGCGCCACATGGTGCACGAAGCCCATGCGTTGCTGACCGCGTAGTTGTCTACCTCCACGTCAATGCGGAGGTGGCCTTCAATTCTGGTGATGGGATCAATAGTGATTCGTTTCGTCATGAGTGCCTGCTGTCAATCAGAAGCTGTTTTTATCCAAGCCTGTCTAGTCCGAGCCTGAAGCGTCGGGAGTTTCGTCTTCTCCAAAATGTCCGTACTTGAAATAACCCGTCCACCGGATATACGGCCGGCGGAAGCGGAAGTAACTCGCCATGTCGTGCCACTCGGCGAGCGGAGCTGGAAGAATCGCCAGCCGCTTCACCGCAATCAGAAAGCCGACGATGCCCAGAGAAATGAAACCGAGCGACACCAGTACTTCAATGGTCGCCGGGAAATACAGCGCCTGCGGATTCGGCCGGAAGGCCAGCGTGGTCGGGCTGAAGCGATAAATCATGCCGCCGAACGAACTCAGGATGTATCCAATAAACATGGGCTGCGGCGAGTGGTCGCGTGCGGCGCGGCTGAGCAGCACTCCCCCGATTGCAATCAGAACCATCTCCAACCAGAACACTCCGGCGAAACGGTCGAAATGAAACGCGGTTCCAATCTCGCCGCGGAACAGGATATCGACCAGGCGGAGCCCCATCCAACCAAAAATCAGCCACGAAGTAATGCGCGCGGCTTCATCGAGAACGTCCATGTCCATGGCCCGTTTCCAAACCAGGCAGCACAGCATCGTGGTTCCGGCCACGCAGCCGAACGACATGAACGTGGCTGCACCCAGATACAACACCGGCAGCCACGGAGTCTGCCACAGCGGATGAACTCGTTCTCCCGCCAGCAGCATCAACGCTCCCAGCGACGACTGATGCATGCCGGGCAGCAGGTACGCCGCCGCGATAATCCACGGAAAAAAGTAGTGAAGCTTTTTTTCGATGCGCTCCACGCCCGGCCGCAACCGGGAATCGAAA
>JBEKWZ010000211.1:0-6088 GCA_049512555.1 Candidatus Sulfotelmatobacter sp.
GAGACTTGCTATTTATCGTCAGCAGCTGACAACCGCACAGGTCGCCCAACACTGGGAGAATTGGAGCAATGGCTTGCGACCTGCTGTGGTAGAAAATGAAGGTCCTGTCGCCCTGTACTTGTTTGATGAAGGCAAGGGCAGTATAGTCCACAATCAACTGGATCCCGCGACGGATTTGATTATTCCGTCTCACTATTCCGTTTTGCATTCGGGATTTCTCCTGACTCCGTGGCGCGAGTACAAGCCCACATGGAGTTATTGGCAGGATTTTATCGTCAACATCACTGGATTTATCCCCTTAGGTCTTTTTGTTGCCGCTTATTTCTCCACAGTGAGAGTCATCGACCGCGCCAGGACAGCTACGATTCTGCTTGGCTTTGCTGTCAGTCTCACGATCGAACTGCTTCAAGCATACTTGCCAACCCGAAGCTCCGGTATGACAGATCTGTTTACCAACACAATGGGCACGGCGATAGGGGTGTTGCTCTACAGTTGTTCTTTCACGCAGGAGTTGCTTTCCAAAGCCATGCACGATCCCACTGATCTAGTGCAAGATCCTTCGCAAGGAAAGTTGAAGAATAACGCTAGACTGGTAACTTCCGTTTAGATATTCAAAACATGTCTATTGACCTATTGCCAGTCAGGCGCGTCGAATCTAGGGGTAAGCTCCAATTCCATGTGGGGTCCGAGGTGCTCGTCCACAGAGGAGGGGTGGAATCTCCTGAGATGCTGAGTCGACCGGTGCGTGATCACTTTCGTTGCCCTGAAGGCTTTTTGGATTTTGCTCTAAGCGAGAAGCTATCTTCCAAAGAGGGATACTTCCGATTTGGCTCGAACGCAACCTGCTACGGTCGTTCCTCTTCTGGCGTTTGTGACGAACCGGTCGAGTCTTTGCTTTACGACTGCGCCGAAGAGGTAGTGACACGCGGCCCTCAGTTGCATCTGCCGTTCAATCCGGCTGAAATCGTCGATAACCTTCGCCTGGAACGCTACGCGAACAATGGGAGCGCGGAGAGCGGCTACGAAGCGTTGCAAAAAAAGTTTTATTACCTGCTCCGCCCGTTTACAAATCTTGCGATGCGAAAGCGGATTCAGAAATTGCGGTCGCGAAATTGGAGCAAGCGGAGTTTTCCTTGTTGGCCGTTGGACGTTACGGTCGAAAACGTTTGCGAGCGACTCTTGTCGTTGTCGATAAAAGCCCAAGCCGTGGATCGGGTCCCGTTCGTGTGGTTTTGGCCGGGAGGCGCTCGCGGCTGTGTGTTAATGACGCACGACGTAGAAAACGAAGCTGGAAGAGACCTGTGTTCAGATTTGATGGATCTGGATGATTCTTTCGGAATAAAAGCGTCCTTTCAGATCGTTCCCGAGAAGCGGTATGCAGTTTCTCCGAAGTTTGTCGAAACCATCCGAAATCGAGGTTTTGAGGTTGGAATTCAGGATTTGAATCATGACGGCCGGCTTTTTGACGATCACGACGAATTCCGCCGGCGAGCCGCCATTATCAATCGTTACGGCAAGGAGTACGAGGCGAACGGATTCCGGGCAGCGGTGCTTTATCGCAAGCCGGAATGGTATGACAGTCTCAATTTCTCTTTCGACATGTCGATCCCGAATGTCGCGCATCTTGACGCCCAGCGCGGCGGTTGTTGCACCGTCATGCCGTATTTCATCGGCAATATCCTTGAACTGCCTGTGACAACATCCCAGGATTATGCGCTGTTCCATCTTCTCGATCAGCGTTCGATTGACCTGTGGAAAGTCCAGATTGAGTTGATCCTCGAAAAGTGCGGCATGGCAAGTTTCATCGTCCACCCCGACTATGTCATGGAACCAGACACCAAGTCGGTGTATGAGGCTCTGTTGGCCTACCTGCGAAACTTGCGGAAAAAGAAACAGATCTGGTTTGCCCTTCCATCCGACATCGATTCCTGGTGGAGGGCGCGCAGCAAGATGTCCGTGATCAAGCACAATAATTCATGGCGGATTGAAGGGGAACAGGCCGACCGCGCCGTACTGGCTTACGCCAAGAACGTCGACGGAAAGTTGGTCTACGAACTGGGAACCGCCGCGGAGGCTAGATAGCAGGCCGGCTGAGGTCTTCTCCGCTTTCCTGTCGCCAAATTTATGCATATCCTTCACGTAGTTGGAGCCCGACCGAATTTCATGAAAGCTGCGCCTGTGGTGGGCGCCCTTCGCGAGCGCGGAGTAAAGCAGACTCTAGTTCACACCGGCCAACATTATGACGCAAACATGTCGGACGTATTCTTCCGGCAGCTGGGAATGCCTGAGCCCGATGTGAACATGGGGGTCGGTTCTGGAAGTCATGCAAAGCAGACCGCGGAAGTCATGGCTCGATTTGAGCCGGTTGTGCTCGAACGCAAACCGGATGTCGTACTGGTCTACGGCGACGTCAACTCGACGGTAGCTTCAGTTTTGGTCTGCGCCAAGCTGCTTGTCCCAGTGGGGCACGTCGAAGCCGGGCTGCGTTCGTTTGACCGGACCATGCCAGAGGAAATTAATCGGCTGGTCACGGATCAATTGTCCGATTTCTTATTTACTCCCTCGGAGGACGGCGACATCAATCTTCGTCACGAGGGAGTCTCTCCAGAGAAGATTCACAGGGTCGGTAACGTGATGATCGATTCTCTGGTGCGACTCTTGCCGACTGCATTGCAATGCAGCATGAGCGCCTTGCCGGAGCGATATGCTCTGGTGACGCTGCACCGGCCAGCCAACGTAGACGATAACCAAGTCTTGCGGAGAATCCTGCAGTCACTCCTCGACATTAACAAGAATCTGGATGTTGTCTTCCCGGTGCATCCCAGGACCCGTCAGCGGATCGCGGAATTTGGCATCGATGTGCGCCATCTTCATCTGTTGGAGCCCGTGCCCTACATCGAGTTTCTTGCTCTGCAGAGCCGGGCGACTGTAGTAATCACAGACTCTGGTGGGATTCAGGAAGAGACTACGTATCTGAAGGTACCCTGCATCACCGTGCGCAATAACACGGAACGTCCTATTACCGTCACAATGGGTACCAATGTCCTGGTTGGTCAAGATATTGGCAAACTTCGGACGGAGCTGTCTCGGATTCTTGACGGACGAGCCAAGCCGGGTACGATCCCTCCATTGTGGGACGGACGGGCGGGGGAACGTATCGCCGACATTTTGCTGAGAGTTAGCGCCAGTCACGAGCCCCAGGAATCACGGCTCTCGGCTGCGCATCCATCATTCTGATTACCTGGACAAGAGCGAAGTAACCATTTTTACATCACCAAGGGCCATTGAGGGTCAGGGGATTAAGTGGCTTTATAGTATCTGGGGAGAGGGAAATTTAGGGCGGTTCATCCGAGATATTTCAAGGAAAAACTACAATGTGCGATGTAGCCATTATTGGAGCAGGACCTTACGGCTTATCTGTCGCAGCTCACCTCCGAGCGCGTGGCGTCGATTTTCGCATCTTTGGCAATCCGATGCAGACCTGGCTCAAACACATGCCGAAAGGCATGCATTTGAAATCCGAAGGCTTCGCCTCCTCGCTTTATGACCCAGGTTCGACCTTCACCTTGGCCGATTACTGCAAGGAGCAAGGTCTCCCGTACGCCGATATTGGAACTCCGGTACCCCTTGAGACATTCACCGGCTACGGCCTCGAGTTCCAAAAGCGTTTCGTCCCAGAGCTTGAACTTCAATGGGTGAGCTCGCTGCGGCGCAGCGCGGTCGGCTTTCAAATCACTCTTGGCAGCGGAGAGTCGTTTACAGCGCGAAGGGTAGTCGTCGCTGTTGGGTTGACCTACTATGATCACACGCCAGCAGTGTTGGGCGCGCTTCCGGAGGGTTTCGTAACGCACAGCTCGAAACACGGCGCCCTTGACCACTTCCAAGGACGCGAGGTTGCGGTCGTAGGAGCCGGAGCATCAGCCCTTGACTTAGCCGCCTTGCTGCATCAAGTTGGAGCTTCTGTTCAAGTCATCGCGCGCGTGCCGAAGATACGTTTCCACGATCCGCCCGAAAACCTCGATCCATCATGGCTGGATCGTTTGCGAACGCCGATCACGGGTATAGGTCCGGGCTGGAAACTGTTTCTTTGTACCAATCTGCCTCTCGTGTTCAGTCAGATGCCGGACCACTTCCGGCTCGACAAGGTTCGCCGCATTCTCGGTCCTGCGCCCTGCTGGTTCACCAAAGAGCAAGTAGTCGGGAAGGTGGGACTCAACGTTGGCGTTACAATTACCCAGGCCACGACGCAGAATGAAAGAGTGACCCTTCAGCTCACAGATAGTGCGGGTATGAGGAAGACACTGACGGCTGATCACGTCATCGCGGCCACCGGCTACAAGCCCGACTTGCGGCGATTGAAGTTTCTCGATTCAGACGTCCTTTCCGGGATCCGGTGTGTCGAACAAACGCCGTACCTGTCGTCGAACTTTGAGTCGACCGTGCCCAACTTGTACTTTGTAGGCATAACTGCGGCGAACACGTTTGGGCCTCTTTTGCGCTTTGCCTATGGCGCAGGATTCGCAGCCCCCCGTCTCGCAAAACATTTGGCGCGAAGTGCTTCCCGCAATTTGGTGAGGCATGTGTCCGCGTCAAATTCTGAGACCCCAGTTTCGTCCGAAACTGCGGAGCACGTGTCCGGATAAACAATCGGCGCCTCATCGTCCTGCTTCGTCCGGGAACCGTAAGAACAGTTTCAGAGTGATGTGCATTCGAAACGAAGTCTGCCGCTAAATGCAAGCAACGAATAAAGGCGAATCGGAAGTCTTGGGAGCCGCTGCTCCAAGAATCCTGCTCGCCGACACAAATCGCTGGGCTTTATCGGCTCGCCTCGCAATTGCGCTTTCACAGGTCGGCTGTCAAGTCTCGGCTACTTGCGCGAAGCCGGGCCACGCGCTTCTGAAGACTAGGGCCGTGCAGCGGACCTTCGACTATAGCGGCCTTCGCCCGCTTGAGTCGTTGACCGCTGCCATCGAGGCCGTAGACCCAGAGATCGTGATTCCATGCTGCGATCGCAGTGCCGGACATCTTCATGAGTTGTATGCCAAGGCTCAAAGTCAGGGAACCGCCGACAGCAAGATGACAGCGTTGATCGAGCGTTCCTTGGGTTCGCCCGCGAGCCATTCCACAGTCTCTTCCCGGTACGATCTTCTCGCTCTGGCTCGCGAGGAAGGGGTTCGAGTGCCGGCTACGAGCCGAGTCAATACAGGGGAGGAACTCGCAGATTGGCAGGCTAGGCAGGAATTTCCTTGGGTTTTGAAGGCTGATGGAACATGGGGAGGTGGCGGCGTCAAGATCGTCCATGGACCGGACGAGATTCAGACGTCTCTCACGCAACTCGGGCGGATGTTTGGCTTAAGGCGGGTCATCAAACGGCTTTTGGTAAACCGTGACCCTTACTGGCTGCGGCCTTGGTGGAATCGGAGCAGGCACGCGGTTGTCGCCCAGTCCTACGTTGAAGGCCATCCCGCCAACTGTGCTGTCTTATGCTGGAAGGGTCGGGTTCTGGCAGGAATTGGCGTCGACGTGGTCCAGTCGGAAGGGGTGACAGGTCCCGCCAGCATAGTGCGCGTAGTGGATAACCCCGAGATGATGTTCGCAGCGGAACGGGTCGCCGCCCGCTTGGGCTTGTCGGGATTTTTCGGTCTGGATTTTATGATCGAAACGGGAAGCGGGGCAGCGTATCTTATCGAAATGAACCCACGGCCCACTCCGCTCTGCCATTTGCGACTCAGTCATGGGCGTGATATGGCCGGTGCGCTATGGGCGCGACTTTCAGGTCAGCCAAATCCGGAAACGCCATCCGCGACTCAGAACGATATGATTGCTTATTTCCCGCAGGCTTGGGAAAGCAAGAGTGACTTGCTGGAGTCGAGCTTTCAGGATATTCCGCACGGGGAACCAGAACTCATCCGGGAACTCTGCCAACCCTGGCCGAATCGCACTCTCCTGTTTCGTCTGTGCACGCGCCGGCGCCAACCGCCATCGCGCACGACGATCGGTGTCCCTGAGAGCTCAGATCAAGCCCGGTCGACGACTCAAGAAGTTCCGGGTTGTACCTGTCACGGCGTGCTTGCCGATACTATTAGCA
>JBEKWZ010000212.1:0-6075 GCA_049512555.1 Candidatus Sulfotelmatobacter sp.
CCCCGTAGCAGCGGATCGTCATTGCACGCTACGACCATCCCATAAAAAGGCACGCGATCCATGAACTCCAGAAAAGTTTTCTTCACGTCGCGCATGTTGCGGTAGCAATCCATGTGCTCGCGATCAATGTTCGTCACCACCGAAAGTATCGGGGACAATTTCAGAAACGACCGGTCGCTCTCATCCGCCTCAGCCACGAGATATTGCGATTTTCCCAGTCGCGCATTCGATCCCATGGCGTCAACGCGCCCGCCGACCACCACGGTCGGATCGAGCCCGCCCGCAGCCAGCACTGCCGCGACCATCGAAGTCGTCGTGGTCTTGCCGTGCATGCCCGCGATGGCGATGCCGTACTTCAGTCGCATCAATTCGGCCAGCATCTCCGCGCGCTGGATTACCGGGATGTGCAGCTTGTGCGCTTCCGTGACCTCAGGATTTTCGGTCGCGATGGCAGAACTGGTAACCACTACTTCGGCACCTGCGATATTCTCCGCGCGATGTCCTTCAAACACCGCCGCACCCAACCCGGCCAAACGCTGCGTGACGGAAGAACTCTTCAGGTCCGAGCCGGAAACTTTGTAGCCGAGATTCAGCAGCACCTCGGCAATGCCACTCATGCCGATGCCGCCGATGCCCACGAAATGAATGCGCTGAATTTTGGCGAACATAGAACGACTGAGAAATTGGGAAATTGAGTAATTGGGGAATTTGAAAGACCGGCGTGTCCATCCGCAGTCTTCAAATTACTCAATTACCAAATTACTCAATTCCTCCCACCCGCGCCGCCATCGCCGCAATATCCTTCGCCGCATTGGGATGCGCCAACTCGCGCGCGGCCTGGCTCATCTGCCGCAGGCGAGGCGGATCCTGCAGCAGCGCCGCGATGGTTTCGGCCAGCCACACCCCTTCCAGCTTCGACTCCTCCACCACCACCGCCGCTCCGTGGCGCGCCAGAGCCTCAGCGTTCACGCGCTGATGATCGTCGGCCGCCCTCGGAAACGGAACGAACACCGCCGGCTTCCCCGCCGCCGCAATTTCCGCGACCGTGCTCGCGCCCGAGCGGCACACCACTAGATCGGCGCGCGCAAAAGCCGCCGGCATGTCCTCAATAAACTTAAACACTTCGGCCGACTCGCCCAGACTTCGATACGCCGCCAGCGCGTCATTATAGTCACGCTCGCCCGTCTGGTGAATGATGTGAATCCCCGGAGCCTCGCGCTGCAAAACCGGCAGGCAGCGAATCATGGCCTCGTTAATGGCATGCGCGCCTTGGCTTCCGCCAAATACGAGCAGAGTGGGAGTCCCTCCTCTCTTTGGCGCGATCTCGAAAAACGCCTGCCGCACCGGCACGCCCGTGACTTCGGCGTGACGAAAATATTTTGCCGTTTCCTCAAAGTGCACCGCCGCCCCGGAAACAAACCTCGCGACCACTCGATTCGCGAATCCCGGCACCACGTTGGGCTCGAAGGCCAGCGTGGGAATATGCTTCACCACTGCCGCCATCATCGCTGGACCAGACGCATATCCCCCCACACCGATCACCACGTCGGGCGCAAATTCGTTGAGCATGCGGCTCGCGTCCCATATAGCGCGCGGCAGATCAAAAGCCGTCTTCAGCCGCGTAGTCAAGCTGACATTTTTCAGCGCGCCGACGCGCACCAGTTGCAGAGGGAATCCCGCCGCGGGAACCAGCCGGTTCTCAATGCCGCGCGCGGTGCCGATGAACAGCACTTCGGCGTCGTAACTCTTTTTGAGCTGGTTGGCAATGGCCAGGGCCGGGATCACGTGACCACCCGTCCCGCCGCCCGCCAGGATTGCCCGCATGAAGTGACTATAAACCAGAAAGGAAACCAGCCACGGATCTACACGGATTCACCGGGATAAAAAAACCAAGCCCCAATTTGTGTCGATCCCGCGAAGTTCGGCGCGTCTATTTCTTTGCCAGGTTCGCCGGCAGTGGATTGTCCGGGCGCTCCGAGTCCCAGAAGATCGAGACCACCCACCAGCGTTTGCCGTCGTTCAGCAACTGAAAAGAATTGACCCCACGTTCGAAGGGCTTATCCCCTGGACTGCGGTGCGATTCGTAACTGCTGAGCACCTGCGTCATGTTTCCGTAGCTGTCGGCCCGGTTCACAATTGAATTTTCATAAAACGGTTCTTTCGCGAATACAGCGCCGGCATCGCGAACGAATTCGTCCACGCCCCAGGAGATCACGAACGTCGCGCCATCCGGTCCCTTGCCCACCTGGGTGAAGCGAGCCTGGGGAAGAAAGATAGAGCGGAATCGATTCCAGTCGCGCGCACCCGCCGGACCAGAGATCGCGTCGTAGGCGGCGTGCATGATCGCGTCGATCGATTTGACGTCTTCCGGCTTCGGAGCAGGAACCTTCGCGGCCAGATCGGTGGCCGAGAAAATCGGGAGGGACGCCGGGAGTTGGGCGGGCGGGGCCGCTTCGGTTTTTTGGGCGGTTGCTATACCGATGATCGTCCCCGCACACAAGGCACTCATCGCGATCATGCGAGCAATGTTCCTCATACAACTCCTATATTCATTCCGCCTGCTTGGTAATGTTCAGCAGCACGCCGACGCAGGCCAGAGTTACAAACAAGGACGACCCGCCATACGACACCAGCGGCAGCGGAATGCCCTTGGTGGGCATCATTCCCAGCACCACGCTGATGTTGATGAACGCCTGTAGCACCACCATGCTGGTTATGCCAACCGCCAGATAACGCCCGAAAAGGCTCTCCGTACGCCACGACGCGCGCATGCCGCGCCACAGAAAAATCGCGAACAGCGTTACCACGAACAGGGCGCCGACCAGCCCCAGTTCTTCGGCGGTCACGGCAAAAATAAAATCGGTGTGCGGCTCGGGCAAATAGAACAACTTCTGCTTGCCTTCCATCAGTCCTGTGCCGGTCACGCCGCCTGTGCCCACCGCAATCAGCGACTGAATGATATGGAAGCCGGTCTTCTGGCTGTCGGCATAAGGATTCAGAAACGCCAGAATGCGGGCGCGCCGAAAGCTGACGTGAAAAATCAGAAAATACAGCGGCACCAGCGACGCCGCAAACGCGTAGCCGAAATAGCGCAGGCGCATACCGGCCACGTACAGAATGCAGGCCGCAATCCCGGCACAAGCAATGGCCGTGCCCAGATCCGGTTCGAGCACAATCAGTCCCAGACACACCACCACCGGCACGGCCGCCGGCAGTAGAGTGGCGCGCACGTCGTCAATCGTCTTGGCCCGGTTCTCCAAAAAATACGCGAGAAACAAAATCAGCACGGGTTTGGCCAACTCCGAGGGCTGGAACGAGAATCCGCCAGCGTGAATCCAGCGATGCGTGTTGTGCGAGCGGTCGAGAAAGAAAACCGAAATCAGCAGCAGCGTCGTGAACCCCATCAGCGAAAACACCAGCGCGGGATGCTGATAGCGGCGATAGTCCACGCGCATGGTGACGACCATGGCGGCGAGTCCCGCCAGCGCCCAGACCAACTGCTTCGACAGGAATGCATACTCCGACCCGAAGCGCTCGCGCGCCATCACCGCCGACGCCGAAAACACCATCACCAGCCCGACAAACACCAGCAGCATGGTGACGGTAAACAGCCAGCGATCGACACTCACGCGCTTTGCCATGGGAAATTCATTTCACCACGGCGAGGCGGAGGTGAGGCGAAGCAAATCGCTGATTGTTGATTTCTAGTTGTTGACTGAGTTGATTCCCCGCAAGCTAGGCGAGGCTGCGCACGAAGTCTTTGAACACCTTTCCGCGGTGCTCGTAGCTTTTGAATTGATCAAAGCTGGCGCAGGCTGGGGCGAGCAGAACCACGTCGCCGGACTGCGCCACGGCGCTCGCCTTGCGGACGGCGTTCTCCAGCGTCTCGGCGTGCACGAGTTCGGGTCCCCCGTTCTTTGAAGAGATAATCTGCGACTCGATTTTCGCGGCTGCAGCGCCGATCGTGTAGACGCGCTTCACCCGCTGGCGCAGCAGGTTGTTCAGCACCGTGTAGTCGCTGCCTTTGTCCTTGCCTCCGAGAATCAGGTGGATGTTCGCCGGGAACGATTCGAGAGCCTTAATGGTCGCATCCACGTTCGTAGCCTTCGAATCGTTGTAGTAATCCACCCCGCGGACGGTCGCCACAAATTCCAGGCGGTGTTCGACGGCCTTAAAGTCGCGCACGGCCTGGCGAATCTTTTCAGGCGAGCAGCCCATCAGTAATCCGGCGCAGGCCGCCGCCAGCACGTTCTCCAGATTGTGTGCACCCTTCAGCGGAATTTCGGAGACTTGCAGGATTTCCCTTTGGTCAGATGCATCTCGGAAAACAATGTTGCCATCGCGCACCCAAGCGCCTTGCTCCACCTCTTTCTGTCGGCTGAACCAGAAGACTTGCGCGCGGGTTCGGGCAGCCAAAGTTACGCAGATGGGATCGTCGGCATTGAGTACCGCGAAGTCGCTCGCCTGCTGATTTTCGAAAATGCGCGCCTTGGCATCAACATAAACTTCCAGCGTTCGATGCCGGTCAAGATGGTCTGGGGTCACGTTCAACACGACCGCAACTTTCGGCCGGAACGTCTGAATCGTTTCCAGCTGAAAGCTCGAAACCTCCAGCACGATCACCGTCTCGGGCTGGGCGCGGTCGGCCAGCGAAATCGCCGGCGTGCCGATGTTGCCGCCGACAAGCGCGGTGAAGCCCGCGGCTGTCATGATTTCGCCCGTGAGCGTTGTCGTCGTGGTCTTGCCATTCGATCCTGTGATCGCGACGATTGGCCCGGGCAGAAACTGAGCCGCGAGTTCGATTTCGCCAATCACGGTTTCGCCGGCGGCGCGCGCCTGCAGCAGCGGCGGCGCGTCCACCGGCACTCCTGGACTCACCACGATCAAGTCCTGGCCGCGGAAGGTGCGGTCGCCGTGGCCTCCGGTCTCGACCGTGATCCCGTGATCGAGCAGCACCGGAATTTCGTTGCGCAGTTCGTCGCCGGACTTCGTATCCGAGACGGTCACCCGCGCCCCGTGCGCTTTCATAAACAAAGCCGACGCCACGCCCGATTTTCCCAGGCCGACGACCAGCACGCGTTTGTCGTTAAGTTCCATCAAATCTATTTCACCACAGAGTGGCGAAAGCTCTTCCTATCTCAATTTCAAAGTCGTCAGCGCGAACAGCGCGAACACCAGCGACGCGATCCAGAAGCGCACAATGATCTTCGACTCCGACCAGCCCAGCAGTTCGAAGTGATGATGCAGCGGCGCCATTTTAAAGATGCGCTTCTTGCGCAGCTTGTAAGAGCCGACCTGCAGAATCACCGACACGGCCTCGATCACGAACACGCCGCCGATAAACGGCAGCAGCAGTTCCTGCTTAATAATGACTGCAACTGTGCCGATCGCGCCGCCCAGCGCCAGCGATCCCACGTCGCCCATGAATACTTCCGCAGGATGCGCGTTGTACCAGAGAAACCCGATCGATGCGCCCACCATCGCTCCGCAAAAAATCGTCAGCTCGGCCACTTGCGGAATGCGAGGCATTTCCAGATACGTGGCGAAGGTCGCGTGCCCGCTGACGTAGGTCAGCACAGTCAATGCTCCCGCAGCGATTACCGTGCAGCCAATCGCCAGACCGTCCAGGCCATCGGTAAGATTCACGGCGTTGCTTGAGCCCACGATCACCAGGGCCACAAACGCCATGAACGGCAAAAAGGCCAGCGGCCAAAGATGCGCAGATCGTACGAGCGCCTGCACCACCAGGTCGGGTTGGTATTGCTTGAAAAAAGGAACAATCAGTTTGGTCGAATACAATCCGTAGGTCTCCATCGCGATCAGCATGGAAGCAATCACGATGCTGGCGGCGATCTGCAGCCCTAACTTGGCACGGCTGGTCAGGCCCAGGTTGCGGCGATGCGCTACCTTGCTGTAATCGTCGGCGAATCCAATGGCGGCAAACACGCATGTGGAGAACACGGCGAGCCACACGAAGCGATTGCTCAGATCCGCCCACAGGAGCGTGGGCACGACGATCGCGATTACGATCAGCAGTCCGCCCATGGTGGGCGTGACCGCTTTTTTCTGGTGAGC
>JBEKWZ010000213.1:0-6073 GCA_049512555.1 Candidatus Sulfotelmatobacter sp.
GGCGCAGCTGGAGCATTTTCTGGTTGCACCCCGGAATCCCCGAGCCCAAATTTCGTGGAGCCAGCCAAAGTCAGTCTCATCGCTGCCGGCTGATTTCGACGTTACAAAAGGCTGGCAGGTCGATCGCTCCGTTTCTCCGGTCTCAAGCTGGCGCGGCGGAACGGTCCGGGCGTTTTCGCTGCTGCGGGAATTCGTCGAGCATAAACTGCGCGGCTATGGCACGCAGCGCAATAAGCCGGAGGTCGACCACACCAGCCGCCTGTCACCGTATTTGCACTTCGGCCACATCAGTCCGGTTACGGTCGCGCTGGCCGTCGAGAAAGCCAACGCGCCAGAGGCCGACAAAGAAGCTTTTCTGAACCAGATCATTACCTGGCGCGAACTGGCGGTGAACCTTGTGCGGTTTCATCCCGATTACGATAATTTCGAGTGCGGCGAGCCGTGGGCGCACCGGACGCTGGCGAAACACGCGTCGGATCATCGGCCGGTGCTTTATACCGTACGGCAGTTGGAGCAGGCTGAAACCCACGACCAGCTTTGGAATGCAGCGCAGATGCAGATGGTGACGACGGGGTGGATGCACAACTACGTGCGCATGTACTGGGCCAAGAAAATTCTGGAGTGGAGCCGCTCGCCCGCCGAAGCGCATCGCATCGCGGTGCGCCTCAACGACAAGTACGAACTCGACGGACGCGATCCCAACGGCTACGCCGGGATCGCGTGGGCGATTGTGGGGAAATTCGATCGGCCGTGGTTTGAGCGGCCAATCTTCGGCCAGATTCGTTACATGTCGGGCGCGAGCACGGGCAGAAAATTTGACAGCAAGAAATATATCCGGCAGAACCTGCCGGCGAAGTTGTTCTAGTTCGCGGAAGCACCGGCGAAAAAATCCGTTACTTTACTCCCTCCAGCGCTTTGGCTACTTCGTCTACGCCGGGCACGACCGGGATATCGTAATTCTTGTGCCATGCCAGTTTGCCATCGCGGTCAATGATCGAGATGGCGCGGCCGGTGATGCCCTTGTCCTCGAGAAAGACGCCGTATTTGGCGGCCACGGCGCCGCGCGGCTGAAAGTCGGCGAGCAGCGGATACTGGATGCCCATCTTCTCCGCGTAGGCTTTGTGCGACCACACGCTGTCGACGCTGAGACCCAGCACCTGCGCGTCGAGGTGGTCGAACTTTTTCATGTCGTTGACGAAGCAGGCGTGCTCTTTGGTGCAGACCGGGCTCCAATCCAGCGGATAGAAAACGATGACGACCCGCTTCTTGCCGCGGAAACTCCCGAGAGAAACTTCTTGCTGATTCTGATCTTTCAGGGTGAAGTCGGGAGCGGCCGAGCCTACGATGGCGGACATAAAATCTCCTGAGAATCTTTTTAAACGACGCTCGATGATAAACGATTCCGAGTCGTCGGTGGTTCAGAACGCCTTGCTGGAATCCAGTAGGATCGTCACCGGGCCTTCGTTCAGTAGTTCCACTTGCATTGTTTCCTGGAAGCGGCCAGTTTCGCAGCGCAGGCCGGCGGCTCGAATGCGTTCGACAAAAAATTCATACAGGCGGCGAGCTTGCTCGGGCGGCGCGGCGGCATCGAACGACGGGCGTTTGCCGTGGCGGACATCGCCATACAAAGTGAACTGCGAAACCACAAGCACGCTGCCGGCGGCGTCTTCAACGCTGCGGTTCATTTTCCCGTCCACATCTTCGAAGATGCGCAGGCCGGCGATTTTCTCGGCCAGATAGATTGCGTCGGCCTCGGTGTCTTCGTGCGTCACTCCCAGCAGCACCAGCATTCCCATGCCGATCTCGCCGCTGATCCACTCGCGGTTCGTGCGATCGATGACCGTGACTCTGGCGCGGCTCACGCGTTGGACGACGGCACGCATGCGATGATCTTCTATCTTCACCCTCGGGGCGATCGCTGAAGCCATCATAACTCCGGCCGACGTTTGACCCCGGCAACGGCCAACCTTTAGGATTCAAACGTGCAATCCCAAGTCAACCGAGCCTTTTTCGGAAACAGCGCGGCCCTTCCTTTACACTCATTCACCGGGACCATTACACTACAGACTCGCCTTTTTTCGTATTGCAGTGCGTAAGAGGTAGCAGAGCTTATGGTAGGGCGAAGTCCAAGCCGGCAGATCAGGATCTGACTCAGAGCTGCGATTGCGCAACCGAAGAACCGAATACAAATCTAATCGAGGCAAGCGAGGAGAAACATGGCAGGCGTAGATGAGAAAGTAAAACAGATTATTGTGGAGCAGTTGGGAGTGGATGAGGGCGAAGTCACATCGAGCGCGTCGTTCGTAGACGACCTGGGCGCGGATTCGCTCGACACCGTCGAACTGGTCATGGCTTTCGAAGAAGCATTCGACATCGAGATTCCCGACGAAGATGCCGAGAAGATTCGTACCGTACAGGACGCGGTGGACTACATCTCGAAACACGGGAAGGCGAAATAGTTGGGACGCAGGGTCGTAGTCACGGGCCTCGGCTTGATCTGCGGCCTGGGCAATTCCACCGACGTGGTATGGAAGGGATTGCTCGCGGGCAAGAGCGGCGTCGCGCGCATCACCAGCTTCGACCCCGCTGCCTTTGCCTGCCAGATTGCCGCTGAGGTAAAGAACTTCGACCCGCTGAATTACATCGAAAAAAAAGAAGTCAAAAAAATGGGGCGCTTCATTCATGTGGCCATTGCGGCCGCCGATGAAGCGCTGAAAATGTCGGGGCTGAAGATCACGCCGGAGAATGACGAGCGGGTCGGAGTGCACATTGGGTCGGGAATCGGCGGATTCGACATCATCGAGCGCGAGCACCTCTCGCTGATGGAAGGCGGGCCGCGCAAGATTTCTCCTTTCTTCATTCCGGCGGCCATCATTAATCTTGCGGCAGGACAGGTTTCGATGCGCCACGGGGCCAAGGGACCGAACGAAGCGACCGCGACCGCCTGCACCACCAGCGCGCATTCCATTGGAGATTCTTACCGCATCATCCAGCACAACGACGCCGATGTGATGATTGCCGGCGGAGCCGAAGCTGCGATCACACCCATGGGCGTAGGCGGATTTGCGGCCATGCGCGCGCTCTCCACGCGCAACGACGCGCCCGAGAAGGCCAGCCGTCCGTGGGACCGTGACCGCGACGGATTTGTGATGGGCGAGGGCGCGGGCATCATGATTCTGGAAGAGCTGGAATTCGCCCGCAAGCGCGGCGCCCCGATTCTCGCGGAGGTTGCGGGCTACGGCATGAGCGGAGACGCCTACCACATGACTCAGCCGGCACCCGAACATGAAGGCGGATTCCGCGTAATGCGCAACGCGGTGCGCGATGCGGGCGTCACTCCCGACGTAGTGGGATACGTGAATGCCCACGGCACCTCGACGCCGATCGGCGACACGCTTGAGGCGCACGCCATCCGCAATTTTTTTGGCGATCGCAGAATTGCGGTGAGTTCCACCAAGTCGATGACCGGGCATCTGCTGGGCGGCGCTGGAGGGCTTGAGGCGGGCATTACCGTGCTGGCGTTGCGCGACCAGATTTTGCCGCCTACCATCAACCTGGAAAATCCCGATCCCGATACTGCCGGTATGGATCTGGTTCCGAACCACGCGCGCAAGGCAGCACTGGAATACGCCATGTCGAACTCCTTCGGCTTCGGCGGGACCAACGGCGCGCTGCTGTTCCGGCGCTGGAGCGAGTAAGACATCTCTAATTGAATTCTGTGTCATAACCAACCTCCCGCAAAATCCCTTATTCCGCGCTGGTTTTGGGCTAGTAATGTCCCATCTCGCATGCTCGGAAAAAGTAACGACACTTTGGTACTCCGCTGGTTGGCCCTTTGGGTCTTTCAAAGTTTTCGGACTGCCTCCACAATGAATTTCGAAAGTGGAGTCTTCCCCTCGACATGGATAAAGCTTTCGCCACAACCTTCGCCCCCGCCCCCGCCGGCCGGAAAGCTGCTGCCCGTACCGCGCTTGTGGGCTTGAATGAGCCGGCCTGCGTGCTGCTGACGGAAGGGTTCCGCCAGTTCGGCATTGAGACCGTGGTTGTGACGGCCAACGCCGCTGAGCGCTTAAAAAAAGAAAAGTTCGAAGCTTGCGTGCTCAGCCTGGGCGACGGCGCCGACGCCGTGATGGAAGCGGCCCGCACGTCTCCGTCGAACAGCCGCTGCGTGATTTACGGGCTGGGCGGCAACGCGCAGGAAGCCATGCGCTATTCAAAATTCGGCATCAACGCCATGTTCAGCGAACCGCTGGAGCGGCCAGCCGCTCTCAAGCTGATCCGCGCCACGCGCATGCTCGTGCTGCATGAGTTCCGGCGCTACGTGCGCATCCCGATAATGACGGAAGTCTCGATCGTCGGAGACGGCCGGCGCATCGCCGCGAGTAGCATCGAAATCAGCAGTGGCGGCATGTCGGTCAAGACTGCTGAAGACTTCTCGATCGGGGTGAACGTGGACATTTCCTTCGCCCTGATGACCTTACCCCGCGTCAATCTGAAGGGAGTCGTGAGCTGGCGCAAGCCGAAGTCGATCGGAGTGCGGTTCTCGACCGGCGATGAGCAGCGCCAGAAGGTCAAGACCTGGATCGATTCCTACCTGGAGAACTGAGTCTCCGGAGCCGCCAGCGAAGCCCTTTACCACAGAGGACACAAAGGACGCGGAGGGAAAACACCCCGCACCCCTTCCAGACTGGCGCGTCCCATTAGAATTAAAATAGGTCTGTGCCCGAAGCCAGCACTCGCGACGCGACCACCCCGGTACCACCGGCCACTGGTCCCCGCCGCTTCACCTTTCGCCAGCGCATTGTTCTGCGCATCATCATCGGGCTGGGATACTGGGTCATTCGCCTGATCGGCCCCACTTTGCGCGTGTGCATTTCTTATGAAGACAGTGCGCAGCAGACGCTCGCGCAGCGCCCGCTCATCGGTTCGTTCTGGCATTCCTGCATCATTCCGGCAACCTACATCTGCCGCAACCTGGGCGTGCGCGTAATGAGCAGCAACAGTTATGACGGGGAGTACATGGGCCGGATAATCCACAAATTCGGTTTCGTCGCCGTGAAGGGATCAAGCAGCCGCCACGCCGTGCGCGCGTTGCTGGGACTGCGCCGCGCGCTGGTCGAAGGCTGGACTGTCGCGTTTACACTCGATGGCCCGCGCGGCCCGCGGCACAAAGTGAAGCCCGGGCCGGTTGCGCTGGCGCGATCGTCAGGCGTGCCGCTGACCATGTTCCACGCGGCCGTCGACAAGGCCTGGGTGCTGAATTCGTGGGACCGCATGATGATCCCCATGCCGTTCTCGCGGGTGCTGCTGCGGTTTGGCAAGCTTATCCCGGTTCCTGCCGACGCGACGGATGACGACGTCGAACGCTATTCAGGCGAGCTGCAGGCTGCGCTGGATCGAGTTTGCGAGTTCGCGGAAGAGAACGTGAGCCGGGTGGGGACAGAAGAGTTTCCGTACTACAGGCGCGACCAAGAGAAGTAGGAGCAAGCGCCCCTACTCCATGGCCGAGCCCAGCGCCTGATACCTGTATTTCTTGCCATCCCAGAAAATGACGGAGGAGGTGTCTTCGCCCTCGCCTGTTTCTTCCATGAAGATTCCGAGGATGCTTTTCTTTTTCACGGTGAGCTTTTTCACGGTCAGGGTTTTGAAGGGCGTGTTGATCAGAAGAAATTTGGCCTTGGGCTTTTCCGCGCGCCATGCGTCCTTTTCCGCGCCGTGAATGATGAGCAGACAAATGCCGCGTCGGTCGGGCTCGTCGGAGGCGAAGGTAGATGTGACTTTCACGTCGCTGTAGCCGAGGAAGGCGTCGTAGGGGTCGGAGATGACGAAACTGTATTCGTCCCGGTCGGCCATGGGATTCTTGCAGCGGGCGGCGACGACCAGGTCTTCGACTCCGTCATCGTCCATGTCGGCGACAAACTGTGGCGGCCCGGGCAGCAGCGAACAGTTGTCGCCAAACTGTTTGTGGATAAATTCGTCGGTGACCGGCGGCGACGGAGATTTGGCGTGGGCGGGTGGTGGAGGCGGCTGCTTCTTCTGGGCGACAGCGGTGACCGTGAACAAGAGAGCGACA
>JBEKWZ010000214.1:0-6071 GCA_049512555.1 Candidatus Sulfotelmatobacter sp.
TGAGTCAAAGTTGAGTCTTGTGGAGCAGCGGACGCCTCGTCCGCCGGTCCGAGTTGGTGGACCCGGCGATTGCTTCCCGAAAGTCTCTACCCAATTTCTGCAACCCACGCATCGGAGTTTCGTACTTGCCGGGCGGACGAGGCGTCCGACGCTCCATGGTCGCTGCATGGTGGAACTCGTATTATAGAGACTCTTGGCCTCGTCGACTTCAAATCGGGCGTTTCCCAGCGGCAAAGACGCTTCGCTGAACCAATTCTTCGCCCCCGGTGGAGTGCTCTCGCGCACGCATCCGGCGTATGAATTCCGCCGGGGCCAGCTGCAGATGGCGCAATCCGTTGAGCAGGCGCTAGACGAAAAGCGGCATCTGATTGTGGAAGCCGGTACAGGAACTGGCAAAACGCTGGCGTACCTGATGCCCGTGATCCGGTCGGGCAAACGCGTCATCATTTCGACGGGAACAAAAAATCTGCAGGAGCAACTCTTTTACAAAGACGTTCCTTTTATCGAGCAGGCGCTGTATGGGGAAGGGTCCAGCTCTCGTCTCTCGGCCTGCTACATGAAGGGCCGCAATAATTATTTGTGCCGCAAGAAGCTGTACGACCTCACCGATCAGCCCGTATTGAGCGGCCTGGAGGAGATCGAGCAGTATCGCGACATCGCTGCCTGGGAAAAGACGACGAGTACGGGCGACCGCGCCGAACTGGCGGAACTCCCCGAGGCCAGCCTGCTCTGGCACAAACTCGATGCGCGCGCCGACGCTTGCATTGGCCAGAAGTGTAACGAGTTTGAGCGCTGCTTCATCACTGAAATGCGCCGTAGGGCGATGGAGAGCGACATCGTCATCGTCAATCATCACCTGTTTTTCGCCGATCTCGCCATCAAGCTGCAAGCCGACGGAGCGCCCGATGCGGGCATCCTTCCCGAAGCCGCCGCCGTAATCTTCGATGAAGCCCACGAACTGGAGGATGTCGCCGGCAACTACTTTGGCATTTCGGTGAGCAATCTGCGCGTCGAAGATCTGGCGCGCGACGTCGAAGGCTCGCTGCAACGCAACCGCATGCTTTCGGCGTCGCTTTCGGGAGCTCTTGGAAGTTTGCGGGAACGCTCGCAATTCTTCTTTTCGTTGCTGCCTCCCGGGGATGGACGATTTGCGTTCGACACTCGCCGTGAGTTTCTCGAGGAAAATGGAGACGAGTTCGTCGCCTTGAATCAGTCGCTGACACGGCTGGCGGGCGAACTCGAGGGCCTGCCCCAAAAACCGGAAGAGGTGTTCAACTTCGTTCGCCGGACGCAGGAGATTCAAATGCAGTTGGGTTTCGCGATGGAAGCGGAAGATCGCAACACGGTTTTTTGGATTGAACGCCGCGGTGGGCGCACGGGAGGCCGAGGAGGACAAAATTCACGGACCTCGGCCTCCGAGGGATCAAGCCGGCGGCAGAACGTCTTCCTGCAGGCGACGCCGATCCATGTTGGACCTATTCTGCGCGAGCACCTGTGGTCGAAACTGGAGTGCGCGGTGCTGACGTCGGCGACACTGGCCGTGGGTGGCGGATTTGAATATATCCGGCAGCGGCTTGGCCTCGAGCATGCGCGCGAGTCCGTCCTGCCATCGCATTTCGACTACGAGAGCCAGGCGCTGTTCTACGTGCCGCCAGACCTGCCCGATCCGCGCACGCCGCAATTTACGGCGAAGGCGGCGGACCGTATACGCAAGCTGCTCGAGATCACCCGCGGGCGGGCATTCGTCCTCTTCACCAGCTACGCACAGATGAACGACATCTACCAGCGCCTGTTGGGCGAAGTCGAGTTTCCGATGCTGCGGCAAGGCGACGCGCCGAAGAGCGTGCTGCTCGAGGAGTTCCGCTTGACTCCCAATGCGGTGCTGTTCGCCACGTCGTCGTTTTGGCAAGGCGTGGACGTACAGGGCGAGCAGCTGAGTTGTGTGATCATTGACCGGCTGCCGTTTGCCGTCCCCAGCGACCCCGTGGTCGCGGCGCGGGTGAAGGCGATAGACGCCGAAGGCGGCAACGCGTTTTTTCAATATCAGGTTCCGGCTGCCGTGATCACGCTGAAACAAGGCTTTGGACGGCTGATCCGTTCGCTGCACGACCGCGGACTTCTCGTGCTGCTCGACAACCGCATTCTGAAAAAGCAATATGGCCGCGTCTTCGTCGAAAGCCTTCCGAAGTACAAACGGACCACGGACATGCGAGTGGTGGAAGAATTCTTCGGATTGGAAAACTAATTCTTCATCGTCATTTGTGTTCTTCTATTGCTCCCGGCACCACCTGCACCACGATTCCCGACGGCTCCGTTTTCGTGTGATACACCCGCTGTGTGGCCTTCACAAAGTCGGCCGGCTTGGCGTCGGGGATGTTCACGAAAGTCTGCGGGTTGCGATCGGTGAGCGGGAACCACGAACTCTGAACTTGCACCATGATGCGGTGTCCGCGGCGGAAGGTGTGGTTGATGTCCTGCATGGTGAAATTGATCTCTTCCACTTTGCTGGGCGTGAACGCTTCTGGCTTTTCAAAGCTGTGACGGAATTTTCCGCGGAACGGTTCGCCGCGTACCAATTGCTGATAGCCGCCCATCGTGAACGACGGCGCGGGCACGTCCTTCCTGGGTTTGTCGCGGTCTTCGGTCCGGGGCGCGTCCTGCTTGCTGTCCGGATAATCCGCGGGATAGACGTCAATCAGCTTCACGTCCCAGTCGGAATCGGTGCCAGTAGTTGAAACGAAAAGCCGCGGGGAGATTGGTCCGGCTATGGTCACGTCCTCCTGCAGCACTGGAGTCTCGTAAACCAGCACATCCATGCGGCTGTCGGCGAAGCGCTGGTCCGACAGCATATATTCCTGAGGCACATTCAACGCCGCGTAATTCACAAACGGCACGGGCTTCGCCGGATCGCTGACATACTCATCGTAGGATGCAGACTCCGCCGCCGGTGCCTCGAACGACAAGGTTCCGTCGGCGTGGAAGTAGAGAGTTCTCGGCTCCGCATTTTTCGGAGGCCACGCGGAATATTGTCGCCACACATTCGTGCCGGTCTCGAAGACGTATGCTTTGGGAAGCTTGGCATCGCCATTGCCTTTGAGATATTGCTCAAAGAACGGGAAGAGAATGTTCTTCCGGTAATACTCGCCGGTGTTCGATGCGAAGTCCACGCGTCCGAGATGTTCCCCGTCATAGCGCGCCCAGCCTCCATGCACCCAGGGACCGATCACGAGCGCGTTGAAGATTCCAGAATTGTTTTTGTCGATCGAATGAAAGGTCGTGAACGGTCCCTGCAGGTCTTCCGCGTCAAACCACCCGCCCACGGTCAGGACGGCACAATGAATGTTCTTCATGTGCGGAGCCAGGTTGCGTGCCTTCCAGTAGTCGTCGTAAGTGTCGTGGTTCACCTGGTCGTCCCACAGCCAACTCTTGCCTTCCAGATACTTCCGCAGATTCGATAGCGGCCCGGTTTGCAGATAAAACTCGTAGGCGTCTTTCGTTCCCCAGTCAAAGGAATCGGAATTCTTTGGCGGCAGCTGAGGATTGGTTTGCGGTTTGAAAAAGGCGTAGAACCCGAAGTTCGCCGCCAGCATGAACGCGCCGCCGTGGTAAGCGTCGTCCCCCATGAAGAGGTTGGTCATGGGGGCTTGGGGCGAAGCGGCTTTCAGCGCCGGGTGTGAGTCGATGATGCTGGCTGAGGTGAAAAATCCCGGATATGAAATTCCCCAAATTCCAGCATTTCCGTTGTTGTTGGGAACATTCTTGAGCAGCCAGTCGATGGTGTCGTAAAGGTCGCTGGCGTCATCCACATCCTTGCTCGACTTCTTGTCGTCGATGTGCGGACGCATCTCAATGAACTGTCCCTCCGACATGTACCGCCCGCGCACGTCCTGAAACACGAAGATGTAACCCGCCTTGTCGAAGTCCGGCGAGGGACCGAGTTGGTTGCGATACAAATCAACTCCGTACGGACCAACGCTGTACGGAGTGCGGTCGATCAGGAACGGGTATGGACGCGAACTATCCTTGGGCACGTAGACGGAGGTGAACAGGTGAACGCCGTCGCGCATCGCGATCCTGTACTCGTACTTCGTGTAATGCTCTTTGACGTCGTATTCCGGCGCATCAGGCCGGTTTTGAGCCCAAAGACCAAAACTCAAGCTCAGGATGAATGGCAAAAGACTCGACAGATTTCGACGTAGCATGCCTGCTCCTTGGGATGTAACCATGAGTAGGCAAACTACATTCGGCCGGGGAAGCGAGTCAAGCGCAATGCTCCGGCACCGCCAGTCCAGCGGTACAATGTAGCTTTCGCCATAGAGCGTAGCGGGCACTGTATTCACACGTGCGAGCTGCCGGGGGACCATGTTCGAAGTTACCGTTGAAGACACTTTTGCCGCGGGCCACTACCTGCGCAACTATAAGGGCAAGTGCGAGAATCCGCACGGTCATAACTACAAGATCCGGGTGACGCTGGCTGGCGCCGAACTCGATAAGGCCGGCCTGCTGCTCGACTTCAAAGACCTGCGCGAGGTCATGAGACAGGTCATCGAGCGCCTTGATCACCAGATGATCAACGAGATCGAGCCGTTCACCGTGATCAATCCGTCGGCCGAAAATCTGGCTAAATATTTTTACGATGAATCGAACGGGAAATTGAAAAGCGTAACTAATGGCCGGGTAAGAGTGAAGGATGTCACTGTCTTTGAAACGGACACGACCACGGCAAAGTACAGCGAGTGAAACAGTTGGCGTCGCACCGTCGTCAGCGCGGCGAAATCCACGATGCAAATTACAGAAATCTACAAGTCGCTGCAAGGCGAATCGACTTACGCGGGCCTGCCTTGTGTCTTCGTACGTCTCACCGGATGCAATCTGCGTTGTACGTGGTGTGACAGTGAGTACACCTTCCAGGGCGGCCGCAAAATGGGCCTCGGCGACGTTCTGGATGAGGTCTCGCATTTGAGTCCGGGTGGTGGACTGGTGGAAATCACCGGCGGCGAGCCCCTGCTGCAGGAGCGGGAAGTCGTACCCCTAATGCAGCGCCTGCTCGACGACCGTTACAAGGTCCTGCTTGAAACCAGCGGAGAACGCCCTCTAGCGCGGGTTCCGGCCGCGGTCATCAAAATCGTTGACGTGAAGTGTCCCGACTCGGGAGAGGCCTACACGTTTTGCATGGAGAACCTGGAGTCTCTCGCTGCTCACGACGAAATCAAGTTCGTTCTCAGCAGCCGCGCAGACTACGATTTTGCTCTCGACTTTACCCACCAGCATAATCTCGCGGAGCGAGTGAACGCCGTCCTGTTTTCCCCCGCCTTCCGCAAAGACGCGACCGGCGCCCGCGACAGCTCGCATTGCCTGCTCGATCCCCAGCAGTTGGCCGAGTGGATGCTCGCCGACAACGTTCCCGCCCGGCTCGGTTTGCAGTTGCACAAATTCATTTGGGACCCGGCGGTGAAGGGAGTGTAGGGAATTGCTGATTTCTGATCTCTGATTACTGATTGAAAACCAAAATCGATGGGATTGGACTTTCAATCAACAATCAAAAATCAGCAATCAACAATCTTTTTTCATGCCGAACTGGAAGCGATCCCGCGCAGTTGTCCTCCTCAGCGGCGGCATGGACTCATGCGTCTGCGCCGCCCTGGCAGCTCGCGACCATGAAGCCGCCGCCGTCCACGTCAGCTACGGCCAGCGCACCGAGGAGCGCGAGCGGCAGTCATTTCTCGCCATCTGCCAGCGCCTGAAAATTCGCGACAAGCTCATGGTCCGAAACGAGGCGTTGCGCGCAATTGGCGGCTCGGCGCTGACTGACGATGCGATCGCCGTGCCCACGTCGGACGAGGTCGGCCAGAGTGTTCCCGTCACCTATGTTCCGTTCCGCAACGCCCATTTCCTCGCGGTTGCCGTAAGCTGGGCCGAGGTCCTGGGCGCGGAAAAGGTGTACATTGGCGCTGTTGAGCCCGACAGTTCCGGCTATCCGGATTGCCGTCCGGCGTATTACAAGGCCTTCAATGAAGTCGTGAAAACCGGCACGAAAGACGGCCTCATTGAGATCGTGACCCCGCTCATCG
>JBEKWZ010000215.1:0-6060 GCA_049512555.1 Candidatus Sulfotelmatobacter sp.
TCGCAGTTTACCGAGTCGGTGATCCGGGAGATGACCCGGCAGGCGATGCTGTATGGGGCGGTAAATCTGGCGCAGGGATTTCCGGATTTCGCAGCTGCGGCGGAAATCAAGCAGGCCGCGCGCGCGGCGATTGATGGGGATGTGAATCAGTACGCGATTACCTGGGGCGCAAAGAATCTGCGCAACGCGATTGCGCGGCAGATGGGCGTGTGGCAGGGGATCACGGTCGATCCGGAAAAAGAGATCACGGTGTGCTGTGGTTCGACCGAGGCCATGATCTCGACTTTGCTGGCCGTGTGCAACGCGGGCGACGAAGTCGTGATCTTCGAACCGTTCTACGAAAACTACGGACCGGACTCGGTGCTGAGCGGGGCGAAGCCGAAGTTCGTGAAACTGCGTCCGCCGGCAACCGACAGCGGCGAATGGTCATTTGACGAAAAAGAATTGCGGCGCGCGTTTGACAAGCATACGAAAGCGATCATCCTCAATACGCCGAACAACCCGACCGGCAAGGTTTTCACGCGATCGGAATTGGAATTGATTCGCGACCTGTGCGTCGAGTGCGACGTGCTGGCCATCACCGACGAGATCTACGAGCACATTCTCTACGAAGGGACAGAACATATTTCGATGGTGTCGCTCGAAGGGATGCGCGAGCGGACGGTGACGATCAACGGCATGTCGAAAACCTACAGCGTGACGGGATGGCGCGTGGGCTGGGCGGTTGCGCCGGAGAAGATCACGAACGCGATCCGCAAAGTGCATGATTTTCTGACCGTGGGTGCGCCTGCGCCGCTGCAGGAAGCCGGGGCCGCAGCGCTAAGCTTGCCGCCGGAGTATTACGCCAAACTGGCCGAGGGATACCGCGTGCGGCGCGACCATCTGATGCCGTCGTTGACCGCGGCGGGGTTCAAATGCTTTCGTCCACGCGGTGCGTACTATGTGATGACTGACATTTCAGCGTTCGGTTTCAAAGACGATGTATCGTTTGCGAAGTATCTGGTGCAGGAGATTGGCGTGTCGTGTGTGCCGGGATCGAGTTTCTATCGCGATCCGCGGGATGGGGCGCGGCAGGTGCGGTTCGCATTCTGCAAGAAGCCGGAGACGCTGGACGAGGCGGCTCGGAGGCTGGCAAAGCTGGCCCGCTGATTCCTGTTGCTGACGCTGCGGCGTAGAAATGCTGCCGGCGAGCAGCAGGTTCCTCGCTCCGCTCGGAATGACAAATCTCTTAGATCGCGCACCTATAGATCGCGCACTTATAGATCGCGCACTTACTTCGTGATCACGCCGCAGGCAATGCGGTCTCCTGAATTGCCCGACGGATCGGTCTTGTAGTCGTCGGCCTTGGCATGAATCACGATCGCGGTCCCACCGTTGCTGAACAGTGAGTGTGGGCCGTCCGCAAGGGTCACGTCGTCGTCCTGAAATCGGACGCCATTGGCCTTGCCCTGAGCGTCGACGGTGAAGTTCTTCATGTCCCCGGCGTGGTGACCGTCGGGACTATCGAACCCGTGTTTCTTGCCCTCAGGATTGAAGTGCCCTCCGGCCGATTTGAAGTCCGGACCTTCGCACTTGGCAACCTGGTGAAAGTGGATGGCGTGCTCTCCGGGAGGCAGGTCGTGCAAGTGCAGTTCGATCCCGACACCCGATCCCTTCTGCCCCAGGGAAGCCGTACCAACGTTCTTTCCTTGTGCATCGATGAGTCCCACTTCGAACTGAACCTTGGTCTGAGCTGCGCTTCGGAAAGGCACAGCAGCTATAGCGAGAAATCCGAGGGCGAGACAAGCGAGCCGCTTCATGATTTGAGCCTCCTGGAGGCAGCCATTATAGCCAATCCTCCAGGCCCAGTTGTCGCCAGCGGGTGGGCCATTCGTGCCAGCCGATGAGGCGAGTTGTCCACAAAGATGTGGAGTATACTGCGAGGAAGTTCCAAAAATCCTGGTTCAGAAATCTTGGTGGGAAGAGTGCACTTATGGCGTTGAATGCAGTCGAACAGGTGGCGACGCAGGTTCCGGCCGACGATTTTCAGGCGCTCGAAGAGAAAGTTTATCGCACCATAGAGATGTACAAAGCCGCGCGACAGGCGCAGGCGTCCGCCGAGCGCGATGCGCAGCGACTGCGGCAGCAAGCGGAAGACCGCGACGCGGAGTTGGTAAGCCTGCGGCGCGAGACCGTGCAACTGAAGAAAGAGCGGGAAGAAATTCGCGGGCGGGTCGAGAAAATGCTGCAGCAGATCGAGTCGATGGCTGAGGCCAGCTAGTTGCTCGTGACAAAAGAGGCGCAGCCGGCTGCGTTTCCACGGAGAACCGTTTTATGGCGACGGCGACCAAAGACCAAATCGTGAAAGACGCGCAGAACTCCAGCGTGCGAGTGGAGATCTTTGACCAGGCTTACAACCTACGCGGATCCGACGCCGAATATATTCTGAAGCTGGCGGAATATGTCGATTCCAAGATGCGCGCCGTAGCCGAAGCAACCAATACGATCGATACGGTTCGGCTGGCCGTCCTGGCCGCGCTGAACATTGCCGATGAATATCATCTGCTCAAGAAAAAGCAGGACGGCGGGGCAACCGACTATCAGAAGCGCGCGCATCTATTAGCAGATGCGCTGGACAAAGTGCTGGGCGACAACCGCAAGGCGGGCTAGTCTGCGCGACGCTGGAACCGGCTTCCCAGTTTTTTCTGCCTTTGTTTTGACCCCGTTCGTTCTGGCGCTGCTCGGCGGCTTCGCTTCTGCTCAAGAAGCATCTCAGGAACCAACTCTCCGATCCCAATCCAACGTGGTGCTGATTCCGGCGCTGGTGAAAGACTCTCTGGGCGGAATCGTGTATGGCCTGCAGGCCAGGGACTTCATCGTAGAAGACGATGGCGTCGAGCAGGTAGCGCGCCTCGACGAAACGCCCGAAGGTCAGCCCGTCTCACTAGTCGTGGCCATTCAGCACGGCCGGCGGGCTTACGCCGAGTTCCCCCGAATGCAAGGTTTGAAGGCGATGCTCGATCCGCTGTTCAGAATGGGCACAACGCGGGTGGCCGTGGTCGAATTCGACAGCCAGGTGAATCTCACGAGAAATTTCACCAGCGACGCGACCCTGGTGGAGGACGATCTGACGAACCTGCAGCCGGGCGATGGAGGAGCGACCATTCTCGACGCGATCCGGTACTCGGTGAACCTGCTCAAGCAGGAACCAGAAGACCGGCTGCGGGTGCTACTGCTGATCAGTGAAACCCGCGACCACGGCAGCCACGTAAAAATCGACGACGCTGTGAGCGCCATCGGTCAAAGCAACGCGGTCATGTATGCGCTGTCTTTTTCACCCGCGCTTTCCAATATCCTCGACACCGGGCGTGGCACCAACATTGAAAGCGAGATGCACCAGGGCATCAACTTCCTCGACCTCGGCTACCGCACGGCGCAAGCGCTGCGAAAAAATGTTCCGAGCACCATCGCTGCCATGACGGGCGGCGAGTACGAACTCTTCGCTACCAAGAATAAATTCGATGTGCGCATGAACGACTTCACCAATCATCTGCACAGCCGCTATCTGCTGAGTTTCGCCCCGCAGAGTCCACATCACGGCCTGCATCAGATTCGAGTGCGATTGCGGGACTCGAAAGATGCGGCCGTGCTGGCGCGAAGCACCTATTGGGCCCAAGGGACGAAGTAGCGCACATCCTGACTACTGGACCGGCGGGGCTTGAATGTTCTTGGAGTCAAGAACTTCCCGGACTTTTGCCACAAGGGACGACAACGTAAACGGCTTGGGCAAAAACCACAGCCCGGCGTCGAGCACTCCGTAGTGCACAATCGCATTGCTGGTGTAGCCAGAGATGTACAACACCTTGACGTCTGGAGACACCTGCAGGATCTGCTCAGCTAACTGGCGTCCGTTCATGCGCGGCATCACCACGTCGGTCACCAGCAGGCGGATGTCACGATGGTTCTCTTTGCAGATGGCGAGTCCTTCTTCCGGTCCGCTGGCGGTCAAGACCTTATAACCGCAGTGCGCCAGAACCGATGAACTCAGCTGCCGGAGCTGCGGATCGTCTTCAACCAGCAGAATCGTCTCGGTGCCCCGTTGCACGCTCCGGGAGCGGTTTTCGGAGCCCCCTGTTTCCGCCGGCCGGTCGACGCGGGGAAGATAAATCTTGAAAGTCGTACCGCGATCGGGTTCGCTGTACACCCAAATGTAGCCGCCGCTCTGCTTGACGATGCCGTACACCATGGAGAGACCGAGCCCGGTGCCTTTGCCAACTTCTTTGGTCGTGTAGAAGGGTTCGAAAATACGAGCCTGCGTCTCAGGACTCATGCCGTGCCCGATATCGGTGACGGCGAGCATCACGTACCGGCCCGGTACCGTGGGCTGGTGGCGCTGGGCGTAGGATTCGTCAAGCAGCTCGTTCGAGGTCTCCAGAGTGAGCTTTCCGCCGTGGGGCATGGCGTCGCGAGCGTTTAGAGCGAGATTCATGATGACCTGCTCGATCTGCCCCGGATCCGCCGTCACCGAACCCAGGTCGTTCGCAGGCACGGTCAGGACCTCGATGTCTTCCCCGATCAGCCGGCGCAGCAAGGAGTCGAGATTCAGCATGATGTCGTTCAGGTTGACGACGCGAGGAGTCATCACGGTCTTGCGGCTGAAGGCGAGCAATTGTCGCGTAATGCCCGAGGCTCGATCGGCGGCCGACTTGATCTGCGCGGTGCTGTCGGCCAGGCGGCTTCCTGCGGGGACACCTTCGGCCAAGATTTGTGAATATCCGAGGATCACAGTCAGCAGATTGTTGAAGTCGTGTGCCACGCCGCCGGCCAGACGGCCGACAGCTTCCATTTTCTGTGACTGGCGCAGTCTTTCTTCCAGAGCCACGCGCTCGGTAACGTCGTGCACCAGCGACGCGACCCCCAGCACCCGTCCCGACTCGTCGACCAGCGGAGTGTTATACCAGTCGCAAGTAATCGTGCGGCCATCTTTGGTGATGTTGTCGTTCGTATTTCGAGTTCCGCCATTCTGGCTGACCAACTCCTGCCAGACCTGGTCCACCAGTTGGCGATGCTGTGGCGGAACAATAAAACTGCCGTGCTGTCGGACCGCCTCCTCCTTGGAATATCCGAAGATTCGCTCCGCCGAAGGATTCCAGGCGGTGACGCGGAAATCCAGATCCCATTCCACCACCGCCAGCGGAGTATGCTCGAAGTGAATGTGCAGCTTTTGCTGCGAGCGGTGCATTTCCTCTTCCGCGCGCTTACGGTCGCTAATGTCGCGAATGGCCGCGGAAATCAACATGCCCTCCGCCGTCTCCAGGGGGCTGAGGCTGATCTCCACTGGGAACTCGTGACCATCCTTGTGCAACCCATGGAGTTCCAAGCCTGCCCCCATGGGCCGCACCCGCGGGTCGGCGATGAAATCTTTTCGGTGTCCGGGATGAGCCCCCCGCAGCCGTTCCGGCACCAGAATCTCAATGTCGTGGCCGAGCAATTCTTCCCGGCGATAGCCGAACATCTTGTCGACTCGAGCGTTCACTAAGACGATCTGGCCATCTCGATTTACCACTACCATGGCGTCCGGAGCGCCTTCGAGTAACCCACGGAACTTGGCCTCGGCGCGCTTACGGTCAGTGATGTCGCGGCAGATTCCCAGCAGGCCGACCACCTTCCCGCTCGCGTCGCGAAACGGGCCTTTGTTGGCAAGGTAAATTCGAGGGACGCCGGCTGCAGTACCTCCCTCCTCGAAAGTCTGGGTTTCGCCCGACTCCAGAATTCTGCGGTCCCGCTCCATAATCTCGCGGCCGTTTCCCGGGTCAAAGAGTTCTGTATCGTCCTTGCCGATGACCTCCTCAACAGTCCGGCCCAGGAATCCTGCGCCCGCCCGATTCATCATCAGATAACGGCCCTGCAAGTCTTTGACGAAGACTGCGTCGGTCGTACCCTCGGTGATGCCCTGAAGCAGCGCAAGGTTCTTTTCCAATTCTCGAGAGCTCACCAGCAACTGGTTCTGCACAACCAGCATGCGTCCGCCGGCGGCGGCGAACGAGACCATCACCAGCAGAACCGACCAGAAGAATTGTT
>JBEKWZ010000216.1:0-6050 GCA_049512555.1 Candidatus Sulfotelmatobacter sp.
TGGCCCAGACGGCGAGGGGTCTTCACTACCAACTTTTTCCACCGTGCCGATAAATCTGTATCCGCGGCGCGGCAGCGTTTCGATGTATCGCGGAGTGCCCGCCGAATCGCCCAGTGCTTCGCGAAGCCGCGCAATGGCGTTATGCAGTCCATGGTCAAAATCGACAAAGGTTTCAGCCGGCCAGACCTGCGCTCGAAGTTCTTCGCGGGTCACCAGTTCGCCCGCTCGATTCAGCAGAGTCGCCAGTACCTGTATGGGTTGGCCCTGCAGGCGCAGCTTAACGCCAGCCTTTCGTAGTTCAGCGGCCCGAACGTCGAGCTCAAAACCGTCAAACCGCAGAACCCGCGAAGCTGGAGCCGCAGTCAACATACGAACTTCTCCAATCAAGCTATCAAGGCTACCACATTCGGGAGACTTCAGCTTCCCTCAAAATGCCGCTAAATCCAAGATTTTCTTGAGGTTATCCGATGGAGAAAATTTTGGGGAAGGAAGGAGGTCGCATGCATTGCTCGCTCTCGCAGTTCGGTGCGAGATTGCCCCCGTCGGGTCGACCGCCGGAAGCGATCGCGGCCGACAATTCGACTATTTCAAAGATGAACGGATAAAAGGAAAACCATGATGACACCGATCTCCCATCCGCTGCAAAAATCGATCTTACGAACTTTCAGTCTGACCTTGCTCAGCATCGCCGTTGCCACGCCGATGCTCGTCGCCCAGAAGGCACATAATCATGCTGCCCAACCAGATGCTACCTCCGAGAAGCTGGTGCAAAAGGTACGCCAGGGAACGCGCCAGTACGTCGACGTCAATGCCGCCACGGCCGCCGGCTACGGACCCTTTCTAGGTTGCGTCGCCGGCACCGACCACGGAGCCATGGGCGTGCACTACGTCAACGGCACTCTGCTCGGAAATCTTACCCTCGATCCCGCGCAACCTCAGGCGCTCATCTACGAGCCCGCCAATGGCGAGATGACTCTGGTAGGCGTCGAATTCATCCTCGATTCAGCCAGCTGGCTGGCCGCCAATAACAACACTCCTCCGGTGCTCGAGGGGCAGGTTTTCAATTTCGTTCCAGCCCCTAACCGTTTCAACATCCCTTCTTTCTTTGAACTCCACGTCTGGGCCTGGCGCACTAACCCGCAAGGCGCGTTCGTGGACTGGAACAACCAGGTAACCTGCAGCGCCCAGTAATCACCCAATAATTGAGGCGGAAAATGCCGGTGCCCCCATCCTTCTTTCGCGTTCGTCGCGAAAAGGGGTGGGGTCTTTGATTTGGGAGGCCGTCCTTCGCTGCTCTCCGCGAAACCCGAAGCTAAAGCCCAACTCTGTCATTCCGACCGGAGCCGGAGCGCCAGCGACGGCGCAGTGGAGGAACCTGCTGTCCCCTCCCCCCGGTCATTCGAGACTTTTCCACAGCCAAAATTTAATTTGTGTGACGAACAACCTTTACCGAGGATTTCAAAAGGCGCAAGCTCGTCTCATGTGCGCGGCCTCTCCCAACCAGCCCTCCCCCACCCACGCCAAGGAGAGGCCGCCAGCCGAACTGGAAACCCCCTGCTTTCCGATATTTTGCCCGCAAGTCCTCCCGTCCCAATATTTTGTCGACACGTCCCGATACCCGCGCCTGGAAACTTGCGAAGAATGAATATCTTAGGAAGGGATGACGAAAAAAAACTAGGGTCGCAGTACCACCGCGGGACCGAATTAACCGGCGGTTCCCCAAATAGGGCGTATGATCGAAGAGATGCCATATATTTCAGAACGTCTCTCCAGCCTTCGCCAGGAAATTGCCGATTTGCGCGACCTGAACGCCCGACTGTCAGAAAAAAGCGGGCACAACGCGGTCGATCAGACCGCGCTTGAGTTGCGCACCAACCGCCTGCGCGAGATCAAAGTGGAATTGTCGAAGATCCTCAACCGTCCCGACGATCCCAAGGTCTGGTGGGAGCGCTCGCGAAGACCGCAGCAGCAGGCGTAAACCGGCGCACGATTCGCAGGGGCCCACGTTTCAGAACATTGAAACGTGGGCAGAGTATTTCTGAATCCACGTTCCTCAAACTTTTCTGCTCGCTTCTTTCCCCGCTCGAAATTCCTTCTCTAGTTCCTCCGCCGTTCAAGCCATCAGCTTTTCGGCGATTGCTTTCAGCGCGGAGTCGATCCCATCGGCACTGGGCACACCACCTTGCGCCAGATCCTTACTCCCTCCGCCGCGCCCACCCAGCTTCGTCATCGTCTCTTTCATCAGCGCGCCCATGTCAAGCGGCAAGCCCGCGGACTGCGCGAACACCAGCGACGGCTGCGGCGAAGTGGTCGCCAACAGCGCGACCGCATGGGGAGAAAGTCGAGTCAGTTTCTGCGCCAGCAGCTTCACAAAGTTCAGGTCGCGGTCGGCGAGCGTGCGAACTACGAGCTTGCGTCCGCTGACTTCAGCAGTCTCCGCCAGCAACGCGGCGGCCTGGGCTGCGGCAAGTTCTTCCTGTGACTGCTCGCGCTGCTTGCGCAATGTCCGGATCTCGTCGAGCGACTTGCGGGCCTGTTGCGGCACGTCATAGATGTGGGCGGAAAACAGTGCAGCCGTTTCTGTGAGCGTCGAGAAATCGCGCCGCGCGGTCGCGACCGCGCGCTGTCCCGCGACGAATTCGACGCGCCATCCCTGTCGGACTTTTTCGGTTTTGCGCAACAGGATACTCGCAATTTGTCCCGTCTGCGCGACGTGCGTACCGCCGCAAGCGCTGAGGTCAAAGTCGCGAATGTCGATGAGGCGCAGCTCGTCGCGTTCAGTGGGCGGCAACTTCCGCAGGCCGAGATTTCCGGCTTCCTCGCGGGTTACGAAGCGGATGTCGACGCCGCGGTTCTCGAGAATGATTTCGTTGGCCAGGCGCTCGGCGGATTCGATCTGCTCTTTGGTAAGACTTGGCGTGTCGAGATCAATCGAGCAGTAATCGTCAGCCATGTGGAACGAGACGGTCGGCATGTTGTGCAGGCGCAGGAACGCGGCCGAGAGCACGTGCTGTCCGGAGTGCTGCTGCATGTGGTCGCGGCGGCGGGCGGCGTCAATCAGGCCGCGGACGCGGGTTCCAGGCTTGAGATCGCCTGGGTTCGTATCGTTCTTCTGATTATCGGAGACGGCCTCGACGTAATGAACGACCCGGCCATCTTCGGTATCAGCGACTTCGGTGACACGGAATTTGGCGTTGGCGTCGGAGGTGATCGATCCCGTGTCGTGGACTTGTCCACCGCTGGTCGGATAGAAGGCGGTGCGGTCGAGAATGAGCGCGAGACGCGGAGAGTCGAGGACTTCGCGGACTTCGGCGTCGAAGTCGTACAGGAAAGAGTCGTGGTAGTAGAGGCGGTCGGTCATGGTCATCGGAGAGTTTCATTTTAACCACAGAGGGCACAGGGGAGCACGGGGGTTGTGGAGGTAGGGATCCTTCGACTGCGCAGCGGCATTCGCTCAGGATAACAACGCAATACTTATGACGACGCAATTTAGGTTCAGTAGGGGCCGATGATTCCGCCGATTTGGCGGGCGGCGGGCTTCTGTTGTGCGGGCTGCACGGGCGAGTCGCCCGTGCCCACACTCTTGCCCACACTAGCATCTAGAACGTCCAGATATTTCAGGCCGCTGCCGGTGTTGAACAGGACGACCATGTCTTCGGGTTTGAAGAATCCGCTGGTGCGGAGTTTGCGATAGGCGACCAGCGACGCTGCGCCCTCGGGCGCGGCAAAAATGCCCTCGACTTTGGCCCAGTGGTGTGTGGCTTCGACGATCTCTTCGTCGGTGGCGCTGACGGCGGTGCCGCGGCTCTTCTTTAATATGTCGAGAATCAGATAATCGCCGTAGGGTTTGGGGACGCGCAGTCCCGCGGCCAAGGTCGCCGCGTTCGGCCACATTTCCGATTCTTGCTTGCCTTCATCCCAGGCTTTGACGATGGGCGCGCAACCGGAGGCCTGCACGGTGATCATCTTCGGACGCTCGGAACCGATCCAGCCCAGGGCTTCCATTTCTTCGAACGCCTTCCACATGCCGAGCAGGCCGACGCCGCCGCCCGTGGGATAGATGATGCCTTGCGGCATTCTCCAGCCCAGTTGTTCGGCGATTTCGTAGCCCATGGTTTTCTTGCCTTCGACACGATAGGGCTCTTTGGTGGTGCTAACGTCGAACCATCCGTCTTTTTTCCAGGAATCGGATTCCTTCAGCTCCGCGATTTTGCGGGCGCAGTCGCTGATCAAGCCGTCGACCAGGGTGACGTGCGCGCCGTAGTAATCGCACTCGATGCGGTTGGCCATGGGCACATCTTTCGGCATGAAGATGTGCGCCTCAAGACCAGAGGCGGCGCAGTAGGCGGCGAGCGCTCCGGCGGCGTTGCCCGCGGAAGGGATGGCAAGTTTCTTCAGACCGAAATGGCGCGCCATGGTGACACAAGCGGAGAGGCCGCGCGCCTTGAACGATCCGGTAGGGTTCAGGCCTTCGTCTTTGATATAGACGTTGGGATATTCGCGGCTGGGCAGCATGGGCGTGAAGCCTTCGCCCAGAGAAACGCAATCGGCCTCAGGCAGAATGGCATCGTAGCGCCACATGGTGGGCGCGCGTCCCGACAGGCTGGCCGACGAAAATGCGCGCTTGATGGCCGGAAGATCGTAGCGGGCATAAAGAATGCCGGCGTCTTTGGGGCAAACGGTTTGCGGGCGGTCGGCGGGATAATGTTCGCCGCAGCGGGTGCATTCCAGGTGAGTCAGCATGCCGATGCTGAGTTTAGCATCGGCTTCGGGCTTTCGCATTCGGGGACGCGCTCCTTTGGGTTAGTATGAATGTCCAAGTTAACGTGAAACATAAAGGGAGAAGGGCATGCGCAAGTTTCTGATCGGGCTGATTCTGGGATTGATCGCGGTTCCGGCTGGTGTGTATTTTTATTTTTCTACGGGGGCCGCGCCGGTCGCGACGTCGGCGACGCCGATGCCGTTTGAGAAGACGCTGGCGCGCATGGCGCTGCACGCGCGTTTGGACAAGGAGATGCCGAAATCGGTGCCAATCGCCGCAGATGAGGCTGGCTACGTCGCGGGCGCACAGATATACAAACAGAATTGCGCGGTGTGTCACGGGCTGCCCGGACAGCCGCAGTCGGCGATCGCTCAGGGAATGTTTCCCAAACCGCCCATGCTGATGAAAGGCACCGGCGTGACCGACGATCCTCCGGGGGAGACTTACTGGAAGGTTGCGGGCGGGATTCGCATGACGGGAATGCCAGGATTCGACAAGGCGCTCTCGACCACGCAAATGTGGCAAGTCAGTCTGTTACTCGCCAACGCGGACAAGTTGCCGCAGGCGGCGAAGGATGTCTTAGCGCCAGCAGTCACGGCACCTGCCGTGGTAACGCCGCCGGAGACACCGATTAGAAGGAACTAGATTTTTCTTACGGGTCGACGCAGGATTCGGGCGACTGGTTGTCGCGCCGGAACGGCGTCTTCATGGGGACCAGTCCCAGGTCCGTGTAGAGATAGAGCGTGATCGTAGTCGACGCGCCTTGATCGGAATGGACCAGCAGTTCGGCCCAGCCGTCACGGTCGGCGTCGAATTCGTTGAGGATAGATTGAAAGTCGAGGCGATCGCCGAGCGGTCCGGTGGCCGCGCCTTCGCGAAGAGTGGTCGACCAACTGGAATCGGCCGAGAGCAGCTGGGCCTCCGCAGGTGACGACTCGGGCTGGAACGATGCTGTTTTCAACACGCTTGTCTTGGCCGAGGTTTCTGTCGATTGTGCTTTAAGGGATTCTACTTTCGCCGGTTCTTCCTTCGCCGTTTCCTCTCTAAACCAAGCGGTCATCAGAAATACGGGAGCATCGGCCAATTTCCAGCGGGCGCGCACGAAAAGGCGCGGCGCACCGTCTGGCGTGAGCCGGAAGGCTCGGATGTCGTAGTCGAGCATGCCTTCTCCGCGGTGCAGCCCATGGTCGGCGTGAATCCATTCCTTAGCGCGGGGGATGTAGCCTACCGGCGAATCCCCGGCTCTTGCACCGGGGCTGGCCGCGTTGGCGACCAGACGCGCGTCAAT
>JBEKWZ010000217.1:0-6048 GCA_049512555.1 Candidatus Sulfotelmatobacter sp.
GGGCCCACGCGCGCGTTCCGCATTTTCACCGTGCTCACTGCCATGCTGGTGTTGGGAATGTTCGTGTTCTTACGGCAATATTTCCAGGACCAGGCTTTGATGGCCCTGCTGCAGGAGTCGCGCCGGGGATACGAAAGCCAGAAACGTTTGCAGAGCCAACTGGTACAGAAGGAGAAGCTGGCCTCTCTGGGCAACCTCGTGGCCGGAGCTGCTCACGAAATTGACCATCCCCTCGCCGCCGTCATGAGTTATTCCGAGCAGCTGTGGGCGAAGGAACGGCTCTCCGACGAACAGAACGCGCTGGTGCGCAAAATCGTGAATCAAGCCCGCCGGACTCGCGACCTCGTGACCGACCTGTTGCGCTTCGCTCAGCAATCGCCCGGAGAGCAAATTCTCGTCGACCTTCGCGTGCTGCTGCAGCGCGCCATCCAGATGCTGGAACTGCGGCGGCCCGGCGGCAACATCCGGATCGAGCTGGCGATTGCGCAAGATTTTCCCCAGGTTCGGGGCAACGCCAATCAACTGTTCCAGACCTTCATCGAGATCATCGAAAACGCGATGGACGCGCTCGCCGACGCTGGCGGCGGCTGCCTGGAAATCACCGCCCATCGCTTGGGCCCCGATGCGATGCTGCAGTTTTCTGACACCGGCCCGGGTGTTCGCGAGCCCGAGCGGGTCTTCGATCCCTTCTACACCACCAAGCCCGTCGGCAAAGGTACCGGTCTCGGCCTAAGCGCCGTCTATGGCGTGATCCGCGATCACAGTGGCCAGATCACCTGCCAGAACAAGCCTGAAGGCGGAGCTCTGTTCATCATCCGAATCCCCGCCGCGACCGAATCAGCCGCCCACGTCGCGGGCGCCGGCTCCAACTAACCCCTCACATTTTTTCCCCCTAAGAAGTGCGTCATCCCGACCGCAGCCGCTTTTCAGGCGGAGGGAGGGATCTCCCCGCGCACCGGCGCTCCGTCGCAAAGCCCCTCTCCTGCTACCATAAATTGCGATGTCCGCTGAGCTAACTCGCAGTTCCGCGCACGTGCTCGAGTTCGACTCTCTCCGCGAACTCCTCCGCGCCTACGCCACTTCGCCCCTAGGCCAGGCGCGCATTGCCGCTCTCGCCCCATCCACCGACCACACCTGGATTGAGACCCAGCAGCAACTCGCCGCCGAGATCCGCGAGTTTCGCCGCGTAGGCGGCCGCTTCGATTTTTCTGCTCTCCTCGACATCTCCCAGCTCGTCCAGAAATCCCGCATCGCCGGCTCCGCCCTCGAAACCATCGAGATTCGCGACGTCATCCTCGTCGTCGATCGCGCCGCCGAGTGGCGCGAGATCGTCCTCCATCCCCCCGCAAACATGAAGTCCGACTGGCAGCGCGTGCGCGAACTCTCGAACCAGATTGTCGACTTCACCGACTTTCTGCGCCTGTTTCGCAACAAGATTCAGCCCGATGGAACCCTCGACGACAAAGCCTCGCCCGAACTCGCCCGCATCCGCCGCGAAATCGAAAAGCAGCGCCGCTCCATCCAGGAATCTCTGCAAGGCTACCTGCGCCGCCTCTCCGAAGGTGGCACGGTCCAGGACGAACTAGTCACGATCCGCGGCGAACGCTTCGTCATCCCCGTCAAAGTCGAGCAGAAACGCCGCGTGCAAGGCGTAGTCCACGGTGCAAGTTCAAGCGGCCAAACCGTTTTCGTTGAGCCCCTCGAGACCATCGAACAAAACAACGAACTGGTTCGCCTGCTCGAAGAGGAACTCTCAGAAATTCACCGCATCCTCCTGGAGATGACGCAGCGCATCGGCGCGCAAGCCGAACAGATCCTGGCCTCAGTCGAAGTCCTAGCCGAACTAGAACTCCAATTCGCCAAAGCCAAATTCGCCGAAGACTACAACTGCGTAGCCGTCGAGTTAAGCAGCGAGCCGCAAGATCCGAGTGGGGACGACTCATGTGGGGACGGACGCATTCGTCCGTCCCAGGCGAGCGCAGCGAGCCTGCTCCTGCACAATGCCCGCCATCCCCTGCTCGAACGCAACCTCAAACTCAAATCCATCCCCATAGTCCCCGTCACCGTAGAACTAGAAGGATCCCGCCGCCAGCTCATCATCACCGGCCCCAACACCGGCGGCAAAACCGTCACCCTAAAAACCGTCGGCCTGCTCGCACTGATGGCCCAATCCGGCCTCCCCGTCCCCGCCGAGCGCGCCGAACTCCCCGTCTTCGACGCCGTCCTCGCCGACATCGGCGACTATCAGTCGATCGAACAAAATCTCTCCACCTTCTCCGCGCACGTCACTAACATCGATTTTATTTCCCGCACCGCGACCGCCAACTCGTTGGTCCTGCTCGACGAACTCGGCTCCGCGACCGATCCCGAAGAAGGCGCCGCTCTCGCCGTCGCCATTGCCGGCCATTTCGGTGCCATCGGATGCATGACCGTAATTTCCACTCACCACACTTCGCTCAAGGTCTACGCCGCCAACACTCCCGGCGTGGTCAACGCCTCAGTCGGCTTCGACGAAGCCACGCTGCAGCCGACCTACGAACTGAAAGTCGGCGTCCCCGGCGCGTCAGCCGGCATCAACATCGCGCGTCGCCTGGGCCTGAATCCCGACATCATTGATAGTGCTCGCGCGCGCCTAGGCACGCAAGCTCGCGACGTCGGACAATTTCTCGACAAGCTCCACGCCGATCTGCGCGAAGCCGAACACGAACGCCTGCGCCTGCAGACAGCGCAAAAAGAATTGGAAGAAGAAAAAAAGCGCCTGGCCGCCGAGGGAAAAAAAGACCAGCAAACCAAAATCCGCGAGATGGAGAAGAAGCTCGACACCCTGCTGCGCGATTTCGAATATCACGCCCGCGAAGCCGTCAGCGCCATTCAGGATCGCGCCGCCGCGCAAAAACTTTCCAAAGACGCTGAGAGAAGAATCGCCAAGCTCCGCCGCGAATTTCGCGAGCAATTCGATTCCACCGTCGTCGCCCACTCCACCGGAGCCGACCACGGCGATCCCCACGCCCAGCCGCAAATCGTCAAGCACGTTTCCGACGGCGACACCGTCAAGCTCAAGTCAACCGGCCGCCCCGCGCGCATCGTCCGCAAAGTCGATGACAATCATTTCGAGGTCGAGATGGGTGCAATGAAAATGAAAATCGCCCGCGACGACATTGCCGAAGTCCTCGCCACCTCCGCGCAGGCCGCGGACACTCCCGTGAAGGCAGCCCGCGCCCGCGGCATTTCCGTCTCGCTCGAAAACGAAGGGGCGAATGTCCCAAGCGAGATCAACGTGATCGGCCAGACCGTCGACGAGGCTTCGCAAAAGGTCGAGAAGTTTGTCGACCACGCATTCCTCGCCGGCCTGCCCCGCGTCCGCATCGTGCACGGCAGCGGCATGGGCATCCTGCGCAAAGCCCTGCGCCAGTTGCTGAAGCAGCATCCCCACGTAGCGTCAGTAATTGAAGCTCCGCAAAACGAAGGCGGCGGGGGAGCCACACTAGTAGAGCTAAACGTTTAGATTTCGCATTGAATGGGCGCGGCTTCAGCCCGCACCGCAAGGCCACAAACGTGGAAGACCGGCCAGTGGAAGACAGGCTCGTGGAAAAACGGTCTGTGGAGGAGCGGCGCGTGCGAGCCCGCCCCCGTGGAAGAGCGGCCCTTCTGGGCCGCGTCAGCCGACCGACACGCAAGCGACTTTAGCCGCTGAGGCCGAGCCTTACCAAATAATCTTCTTCCAATTCTCGTCATACAGCGCATTCCGCGCCGCCTTGGCGATCGCCTTCTTCTGCTCCGCCGAAATGTCGTTCGAAAGAATGTTCTCAGGGTTGGCCGGATCGCGCACCACCGCCTCCTCAAAACGCCCGCTGAGATACCGCATCAGCGCGAGCACATTGTCCGCCAGTTGTCCAAAGCGCTCGCCATCCAGCGCCCGCAGCACCGTGAACTCCAGATACAACGACGGGAACTCCAGCGCCATGCGTTCGCGCCATATCTTGAGCGCACAAATCTCTGCCTGCCGTCCCGAACTCGCTACCAACTGCACGTGCCGCGCGACATCCGTGTGCACATCGTGCTCGGTTCGCTTGTTGAACAGCAGATTCCCCGCCCCCGACCGGTCGCGCCGCGCCGGAATCAAATCCACATTCAATTTCTTGCTCTGCAATCGAATCGACACATCCCGCGTGTGCGGATGCATGTTGCGGTCGCTCAAATATTCGAACAGGCTCCAGAAAACGGATTTCATCTCCATCCCTGGCACCGGGCTAAGCGCAATCAGCACGTCCACGTGCGACGACAACGTAATGGCCGTGTTCTTGGCGTAAGCCCCCGACAGCGTCAGCCCCAGCAAATACTGTTTCCCCCACTGCTTCAGCAGCGGAAGCACTTCATCGGCGGCGATGTGCGACGTCGAAGTCGTATCCGGAATCACCCGGTATTTTTCCACGATCGAAGCGGCATATTGATCGACAGTAGCATTCATATCCCAAGCACCCAGCTCTCTTCGTGTCCATCGGCAAAATCGCAAAGGAGTTGAGGGCGCTTTTGACCAAGCCGCGAAGCGGCGCAAGAATGCAGCCCACGGCCCAAGCCGTGGGAAAGTCGGTGGGAAATGAACCAGCCCCAGCGGGGCGAAAGAGAAAGGAGCTTTCACAAGCAGTCGAAGCATTCTTACCTGCCGTCGCTGCGCTTGATCCACTCGACCAAATCCCTGGAATAGATTCCCGCTTTTGCCCGCCCATCAACCGAATCCTCTCGTTTCCCACAGCTTCTCCACAACAATCCGAATCCGCTATATTCCTTTCAGCCGCTTTCTCCTTCACAATTCCAACGGGGAACCCTGCCCCGAAATAAAATGGCGAACCCCGGCGATTTCGCGTACACGGTCAAGCAGCAAGCGGATATCGTCCGCATCATCGGCGACTACATCAAGCTGAAAAAATCCGGGGCGCAGAACTACCAGGGCCTGTGCCCGTTCCACGGCGAAAAAACCCCATCGTTTTCGGTCCACAGCACCCGCCAATACTATTACTGCTTCGGCTGTCACGAAAAGGGCGACGTCTTCAGCTTCATCCAGAAGATCGAAAACATCACCTTCCCCGAAGCCGTGCGCCTGGTCGCCCAGAAGCTCGGCATTCCGCTGCCCAAAGCGAGTTACTCGACTCCCGGCGAAGCCAAGGAAGCCCGCCTGCGCGGCCAACTGCTCGACGTCCACGAACGCGCCGTCGCATTCTTTCAGGAATGCCTGCGCCGTCCCGAAGGCGCAACCGCGCGTGCCTATCTCGCCGGCCGTGGCTTGAACGACGAGATGATCGCCCGCTTCCGCATCGGCTACGCCCCCGATTCTGGCTTCCTCCTCCGCGATCGCCTGAAACAAGAATTCCCCGAAGAAGTCCTCCGCGAAAGCGGCCTCTTCTCCTGGAAGGAAGCTGCGAGCTCCGAGCCGCGAGCTTTGAGCAACGAAACCAGAAGTGCGATTGAACCGACGGCATCGGAAACCGAAGATAACAGCAGAGGTCTTGGCTCGAAGCTCGCAACTCGTGACTCGAAGCTCGAAGCTCGCGACTCGAAGCTCGCCGCCATGTACTCCAAGTTCCGCAACCGCGTCATGTTCCCCATATCCAGCGAGGCCGGGAAAGTAATCGCCTTCACCGGACGCACCCTGGCCGCCGACGAAAAATCCGGACCGAAATATTTGAACTCCCCTGAGACCCCGATCTATTCCAAAGGCAAAGTCCTGTTCAATCTCGACATCGCCAAAGAGTGGATCAAGAAATTCGACTACGCCATCCTGGTCGAGGGACAGATGGATTGCATCTCCGTCTACGCTGCGGGAATGCACAACGTGATCGCCAGTTCCGGCACGGCCTTCACCGAGCTGCAAGCCAAGCTGCTCGGCCGCTTCAGCAAAAACGTTGTCGTGAACTTCGATCCGGATACGGCGGGCGCGAAGGCCGCAGAGCGTACTATCGGCCTCCTCGTCGAAGAAGAATTTCAAATCAAGGTACTCACCCTCGAGCAAGGATTCGATCCCGACCTCTACATCCGTCGCAAGGGCAAAGA
>JBEKWZ010000218.1:0-6040 GCA_049512555.1 Candidatus Sulfotelmatobacter sp.
TCTGCGAGAAATGCCTGTGCCCCGATATTTTGCAGGCCGATGGCGTTCAACATGCCGGCAGCGGTCTCCCACAAACGCGGTGGAGGATTGCCAATCATCGGCTCCTTCGACAGGCCCTTCACTATAAAGCCGCCGAGTTTGCCGAGGTGGACGACATCTTCAAACTCGACGCCGTAGCCGAAAGTCCCACTGGCGGCGATGATGGGATTCTTGAGCGGAATGCCGGCGACGTTCACGCTGAGGTCGGGAGAACTGCTCGCAGCGGCGGCGGTCATGGCCTGCCTTCCGGTGAGGTCGCGACTGCATTGGGCCGGTTGTGGACGGGCGAGAGCGCCTCGGTCAGCACGCGACCCACGGCGTGCGTCGGAGCGTTGATGCCCAGCAGCGATGCAAGCGTGGCCGCCAGATCGATGGGCTCGGCGCTGGTTCGATACGTTCCGGCCTGGAAGGGCAAGCCGTAAAACGCGAGGGGCACGTGCGTGTCGTAGTTGTAGGGCGAGAGATGATCGGTGCCATGGCCCGGCCCGAGCGTATAAATATCGGGGACGCCCATCACGTACCAGCCACCTTCCGGCGAATAGCTGTTCAAATATTTTCGTCCCAGCGGCGTGTCGGGCGCTTCGCCCTCCGCCAGTTGCGACTTGGTGTAGTAGTCGCGCAAGCCGGCCTGTTTCATGGCTTCGCCGACGGCGCGTTCGGCATCGGCCTCGTGGACGTGAGCGGCGGCGAACGCATCCTGATCGAGCCACGCCATGGGATAGTCGAACTTTACATATGCGGCCGGATGGCCGGCAGAAAACTTGGCAGTGATGGCAGCGTTGATCTGCGCTTCGAGTTTCCCCGCATCCAGGTTCTTCGCCGGAATGCGCAACTTCTTCGCCACGTCCGGCACCGCCGAGATGCCGTGGTCGGCCGAGAGCGCAATCCACACGTCGGCCAGGCCGATCTGGTGTCCGAGGAAGTCAATGAAGTCGGCGAGTTGGCGGTCGAGATCGAGCGCCATCTGTCGCATCTCCGGGGAATCGGGCCCGACCTGGTGACCCAGAATGTCGTTGGGTGAGAGGCTGATCGAAAGTAAATCTGTCGCCGGACCGCGGCCCATGTTCTCGTAAACCATCAACTCTTTGGCAAACTCGAATTCGTACTCGTTGCCGAAAGTTGTCGAGCCGATCACTTCGTAGAAACCGGCATCGGAGCCGTCTTTGCTTTTGCGATGCGCGGTCGAGCGCAGAACCGCTCCTTGCGCATCTTTCCATTCCCGGTCCCAATATTTCTGCGGACGGCTGGAATTGAAATCCTGCACCCACTTGGGCAGGTCGCTTCGGTAGTAAGTGGATGTGATCCAGGCTCCGGTCTTCGGATCAATCCAGTAGGCCGCATCTCCCGCGAATCCAGCGGGGAGCACGGCGGCACGGTCTTTTAACGACACACCAAAAACACGGGACTTGCCTTGCGTGGCCAGCTTGAGCTCGTCGCCGAGAGTATCGGCCAGCAGGTTGTGGGGCGAGGCGCCGGTTTTGTCTCCATCGACACCCACCAGCTTTGTGTCGTCGTCTTCGACGGAAGTGACCATGTGTTTCTTCTTCTGGTCCCACCACTCGTTGGCGACAATGCCGTGTCCGTTGCTGTAGGCGCCGGTAAACAACGTGGAGTGCCCAGGAGCGGTGCGTGTATTGGCGTAATTGTAATTACAGTTGGGAAAGTATGCGCCATGGTCCAGCAGCATGCGGAAGCCGGCGTCGCCGAACTGGTCGCGGTAGCGCTCCAGGTAATCGCCGCGGAACTGATCGATGACGATCACGACGACTAGCTTGGGATGCCCGTTGTAGGCGGAGGCGAAGCTCGGGACCGGGAGGCTGACGAACGCCGTGACTGCCGCCAGCGTCAACCAGAGCCGGATGTTGGTAGATCTGGGGGAAGATCTCATCTTTGGACTACCATGCGATGGTAGTTTACACAGGCAGGGCGAATCCGCCAAAACTAGTTGGTTCGCGATCGGCTTTCGGAGTGCTAAGATTCTGGCGCTGTCCATCTCGCATGCAGCACTGGAGTCTTTCCGATGAAGCTGTTGGTTAGTGCGATCGCAGTCGCGTTGTTGACGATTCCGACATTGGCAGGACAGACGGCGAAAGCGCGAGCGGCGGCGGCCAGAGTGGCTCGCGGCAAATACTTGGTTGAGGACATTGGCCTGTGCGGCGACTGCCACACCCCGCGCGACGAAAAGGGCGAACCCGTGAAAGACCAGCGGCTGAAGGGCGCAACTCTCGAGTTCAAGCCCATCACGCCCATGCCGGTCTGGGCGGACAAAGCCCCCGCGATCGCGGGTCTTCCGGGCTGGGAGGACGGCGCGGCAATAAAATTCCTGATGACTGGCATCGCTTACAACCAACTGCCTCGGCGCCCACCGATGCCGCAGTATCGCTTCAATGTGCAGGACGCGCAGGCCATCGTGGCTTATCTGAAGTCGCTGGCGCCAGGGAAATAGCACCGCAGTGTTCGGGTCAAGCCGCTTATGCGGCGATCTGCGGCGGCAGGGCTCTGGCGTGCATTCCACGCCCGTTTTCCGATACATTATTAGTTCCCATGCTTGATCTGAATTTCGTTCGCGAAAACCTGCCTTTGGTCGAAGAGAAGCTGCGCCAGCGCGGCATGGACCCGGCTGCGGTCCTCAGAGATTTTCGGGAGGTTGACACGCAACGCAGGCAGGCCATTACCGAGGCTGAGACCAGCAAAGCGCAGCGCAACAAGGCGTCGGAAGAAATTGCGAAGCTGAAAAAGTCCGGGCAGGACGCCACGGGCGCCATGGCGCAGACGAAAGATTTGCGCGAGAAGATTCAGACGCTGGAAAAAACCGCGACCGATCTTGACGCCCGGCTGCGCGACATCCTGGTGGGTATTCCCAACCTGCCGCACGCCAGCGTGCCCGTCGGGCACAGCGCCGACGACAATGTTGAATTACGCCGCTGGGGCACGCCGCCCAAGTTTGATTTTGCTCCCAAGCCGCACTGGGACTTGGGCGCCGAACTCGGCATCCTCGATTTGGAGCGCGCCGTGAAACTCACGGGCGCGCGCTTCGCCGTTTACTGGGACCTGGGCGCGAAACTCGAACGTGCGCTGGCGAACTTCATGCTCGACCTGCACACGCGCCAGCACGGATACACCGAGGTTCTGCCGCCGTATCTGGTGAACTCTGAGTCGATGTATGGCACGGGACAGCTGCCGAAGTTTGCCGCGGATTTATTTCGCGTGCCGGACGGGGAAAAAGATCTCTGGCTGATTCCGACGGCGGAAGTTCCGGTGACGAATCTTTATCGTGACGAGGTGCTCGACCAGGCGCGGCTGCCGGTATCGCTGACTGCTTATACGCCGTGTTTTCGCAGCGAAGCGGGATCGTACGGAAAAGATGTGCGTGGGATTATCCGCCAGCATCAGTTTCAGAAAGTGGAACTGGTGAAGTTCGCGCATCCGGAACATTCCTACGAGGAACACGAGAAGCTTACGCGTGATGCCGAAGAAGTTCTGCAGAAGCTCGGCCTCCATTACCGCACCATGGGGTTGTGCACGGGCGATATGGGAGCGGCTTCGGCGAAGACGTATGACATTGAAGTGTGGCTGCCGGGACAACAACTTTTCCGCGAGATTTCTTCGTGCTCGAATTTCGAGGCGTATCAGGCGCGGCGAGCCAACATTCGCTATCGTCCGGAAGGCAAGAATAAAACGGAATTCGTGCACACGCTGAACGGCAGCGGGCTGGCCGTGGGCCGCACCTGGGTTGCGATTGTTGAGAACTACCAGCAGGCTGACGGGAGCGTGGTGATTCCGGAGGCGCTGCGGCCGTATATTGGGGCGGAGAGGATTACGGCGAAGAAGTTTTGAGGGCGGTCGGTTCGGTGCCGCGAGGGGACAGCAGGTCGCGACGGGACAGCAGGTTCCTCACCGGGCTTTCAACCCGATTCGGAATGACAACGCTAGCCGTTCGCTTCGGAATGACAACGCCCGGAGCTAGAGGCTAGGAGCTAGAAGCCAGGAGCTAGTACACTTGCAGAGAGCAGAACTCACGACTGCCGCGCCCAGCGCGCCCCTGCCCATGAACCGCATCTGGCGGACAATTCGCGGATACATTCTGTGGCAATACGAGCGAGGGACGCTCCATTACGACATCATGGTGGCGCTGATTATTTTGTTTGTGCTGTTCTCGCCGCGCGTGATCAATTTCAACGACAAACCCATTTCGCGCAATCCGCATCCGACGGATGTGGTGGTCAGCGCCGATGCCCAGGGCCATCTTTACTACCAGGTCGCGGCCAGCGCCATTTCGCCGGGCGATGACCAGGCCGTGCGCGAGCAACTGCTGCACATTATCGAGCCCATTTCGGGCGCGGTTTCGATTGTGAGTTATGAAACCGTTTCCGACCATAATGGACGGGTGCAGAGCTACAAGGTGCTGGCCAAGCGGGACTAACGGAATGAAAACCTTTTCTTTCTTTCTGCCGATCGGGTTTGTCTGGGCTCTCCTTTACCTGCTTCCGCAAGCGCCCGGCGATTCCAACCCGCTGACCGCCGTCCTGAAAAAAATGGACGCCGCCGCGGTCAGCTTTCGCAGCACGCAGGCAGAGTTTGAGTGGGACACCTACGAAAAAGTGATCGATGAAGTCGACGACGTGCAAACCGGCACGATTTATTACCGCCGCACCGGCAAAGAAAAAGAAATCGAGATGATGGCCGATGTCCGCATGGAGGGCAACAACCTCAAGACGCTGAAACCCGAACCGAAGTATGTACTTTTCAGCGAGGGCAAAGTTCGCATGTATCAGCCCAAAGTCGACCAGGTCACGGAATTCGATCTGGGTAAGAATCGCTCCGATTTCGAGAGTTGGGTGGTGCTCGGTTTTGGCGGCAGCGGGCAGGATCTGGTGAAGGCTTTCGACGTGACCTACGTTGGCCCGGAGAAGATCGACGGCGTGGCCACGGCGAAGTTGCAACTCGTCCCCAAATCCGAAAAGGCCCGCAACACTTACAACAAGATTCTTCTGTGGATTGATCTCGACAAAGGCATCTCGGTGCAGCAGCAGTTCTTTACGCCGCAGCAGGATAACCGCCTCGCCAAATACTCATCGATTCAAGTGAACGGAAAGAAAATTCCGGATGAGGTTTTCAAGCTGAAGACCACCAGTAAGACGCAGACGATTTCTCCGCGCGGTTAAGTCGTTGAATCAAAAGAGCAAGAAATGTGCTGAGTTTTGCACAACGGGACGATATACTGGCCGCATCTTCAGTTGGGTTCATTCATGGCAAAGGTTTTTACGATTACAGTCCCTCCGAAGCTGGGCAATAAGCGCCGGGAGAGAACCTCAGATCCGCGTTATGTAGACGGGCAACGCCTGCTGGTGGAGGCCATGAAATATCTGGCGCAGGTCGATCCCGTGCAGAACCGTCCCGCGATCGAGCTGATTTCCGAACACGTCCGCACCCGCTTCCGCATGAGCGACTCGCCGCTGGGCTAGGCCTCGGCACCACGACTTTCCTCAGCCTGGGATCCCTCGATATTTCTGGAAACAAAAACTGGGACGGCTTTCGCCGCCCCATGATAGAAACCTCCGCGTCTAGAAGGAAAACCGCAGCGAGTACTGCATCACGCGCGGCTGGGTTAATTCCGTGTTGAACAAGCCGAAGCCGGTGATATTGACGAGGCTTTCACCAATCAGCGAACCTGCGGCATCGAAGCGCACGGAGTTGGTGACATTGAACACTTCCCATGCAAAGCGCACGGTCTTGCCTTCGCTTACATCCCAGGTTTTGGAGAGGCCGGCGTCGATTCCGAAATATCCGGGGCCGCGGAAATTGTTGCGCTGCCCGGCTTCACCTTCATAAGTGGCGCGGAACTGTGCGCCGGCATTGCCGCCGGGCGTCGTTGGCACCGAGCATTCGCAGGTAATGCTTTGCGGATTCTGGAACACGCTGGGACCGTTCGGCGTATTGAACACTCCGGTTGAGGGCCTGGTACCGGTCAGAATAGAAGATCCCTGAAGCTCAAAATCTG
>JBEKWZ010000219.1:0-6030 GCA_049512555.1 Candidatus Sulfotelmatobacter sp.
TTCTGCCTTTTCTGGTGATTGACATGGTAGTGGCGGCGGTGACGACCTCGATTGGCATGATGCAGCTGCCCCCGGTCGTGATCTCAACCCCGCTGAAAATCATGCTGTTCGTCATGGTCGACGGCTGGAACCTGGTCATCGGTTCGCTGATGAAGAGCTTTACCTGAAAACGGCAAACGTTAAAGAAGATTTGGAAGAGAAAAGAGAAAAAGAGAAAGAGGAGATTCATGGGATCGGACGACATCATTGCCATCCTGCGCCAGACCATTGCCACCGCCTTCTACATGGGCGCGCCACTGCTGATTGCGGCCACCCTGGTCGGCTTGCTGATCAACGTGGTGCAGGTGCTGACTTCGCTGCAGGAAACCACGCTGTCGACCGTGCCACGCCTGTTCGCCGTCGCCGCTGCGACTTTCCTGCTGCTGCCCTGGATGGCGCACCGCCTCACCGCATTCAGTCTGCAGATTTTTTCCGACTTCCATCCGTTTGCGAGGTGATTGATTTTTGCGCGATGAATTTGTTTCGCAAGCCAGAGTTCGAACTGATTCGAACTAACAGAAACAACGAAATCAGGAATCACGAAAGTTATGGAAGTCTTGCATCTGGATCAGTTGCTGGCGGCCGCCGTCTTCACCGGGGCGCGGATTTCCGGGCTGATGGTGTTCTGCCCGTTCTTGAGCAGCGACGCCATTCCCGCGCCCCTCAAGGCGGCCCTGACTTTGCTGGTGACCGCTCTGATCTATCCCCTGCGCGCTCCCCTGCAGCTCGATCTCAACTCCTGGCAGTGGGTGGGTGTGGCCTTGAGCGAAGTCGTGATTGGCCTGGTGCTCGGTCTCGCGGCCAACTTCATGATGGAGGCGCCCATGATGGCGGGCCAGATTCTGGGGGTGCAGATGGGCTACTCGCTGGCTACGCTGTTCGATCCCCAGACCAACGCCGACACCCCGGTGCTGGCCGAGTTCCACCGCCTGGCCGCGGTGTTGATTTTTCTCGAGCTCGATGTGCATCACTGGCTGCTGCGCGCCGTCGTAAAAAGCTTTGCCTACCTGCCCCCGGGAACAGCGTCGGCAAACTTCGCCGCCACCAGCGGCCTGCTGCACGCTGCGGGTGGAATTTTTCTCTCCGGAGTGCAGATTGCCGCGCCCGGTCTGGCCGCCACGCTGGTCGCCGATGTGGCGTTGGGGTTCCTCGGAAAAGCTTCGCCGCAGCTTCCCGTTCTGTTCATCGGGCTGGCCGTCAAGAACCTGCTGGGCCTCGCGATGCTGATCGCGGTGGTGGCGTACTGGCCGCACAGTTTCGCGCAGCGTTTTGCCGAGTCGATCGCCGTCGGAGAGAAGCTCCTTCGCTTAACCCGCTGAAACCGAATTCATGGCTGACCAGAGCAAAACCGAAAAAGCCACACCACGGCGCCGGCTCAAGGCGCGCGAAAAGGGACAAATCGCGCGCAGCCGCGACCTGGTCGCCGGCCTCGGCACCATGACGGCGGTCATGGTGCTGTCCTGGCAGCTGCCGGGCTTCGCCTCGGACTGGCGCGCGATGCTGCGCCACCAACTGGACTCGGCCGTCACCCATCGCAATCAATTGCTGCCCGTCTGGCGCAACGATCTCGAGATTTTCCGCGCGGTCGCCATAGCTGGGAGCCTGAGCTGGCTGGTCGCGACCGCCGGCGGCCTGGCGCAAGGCGGCCTGGTGTTCGCGCCTGCTGCGCTCACACCCAACCTGAGCCGGCTCAGTCCCGTCTCGCGTATGGGACAGCTGTTCTCGCTGAGCGCGGTCAGCCACCTGCTGAAAGCCCTGCTGCCGACGGCCGTGATTATCTATCTCGCGGTCAACCTGATGGCGCGCGACTGGACGATGCTTCCCGCGCTACTGCATGCGAGTCCCCGCGCGATCGTCGGCTTCGTCACCAGCCACATGTTCGAGCTGGGGTGGAAGTGTGCGCTGGTTCTTCTGGTGTGGTCGGCGGCGGATTATTTTCTCGAGCGCCAGCGCCATGAAAACGACCTCAAGATGAGCCGCCAGGAAATGCGCGACGAGTTCAAAGAGACTGAAGGCAATCCCGCGATCAAGATGCGCGTCCGCCGGCTACAGCGCCAGGCCCGCCGCCGCCGCATGTTGAAAGACGTCGAACGGGCCGCGGTGGTCATCACCAACCCCACCGAGTTCGCCATCGCGCTCGAGTTCCGCATGGAGATGGACGCGCCCGTCGTGGTCGCCAAAGGCCGCAACCTGCTGGCCGCACAGATTCGCGAAATCGCGCTCTGGCACGGCATTCCCTTGGTCGAGAATCCGCCGCTGGCCCACGCGCTCTACCGCGCCGTCGAAATCGGCCAGGCCATTCCACCGAAACTGTATGCCGTCGTGGCCGAGATTCTGGCGGCCATCTGGCGAGCCCAGGCACGGGCCGCCACCCAAGCCGCGACGGCCACGAAAACCGGCGCCGCGGGGAGGGCCTGATCCATGCCAGCGAACGCTACTCCCGCCCCGGCCGCAGCTACCGCGGCCTCATCCGGGCCGAAGGTCAAGCTTAACCGAGCCTCCGAGTGGATCATGCCCATCGCCGCCGTCGGCCTGATCTTCGTCATGCTGGTTCCCTTGCCCAGCTTTCTGCTCGACGTGCTGCTGGCGACCAGCATCACCGCGGCCGTGCTGATGTTGCTCTCCGCCATCCAGATTCTGCGCCCGTCGCAGTTCTCAGTGTTTCCCAGCCTGCTGCTGCTGCTCACCCTGTTCCGGCTGTCGCTGAATCTGGCCTCCAGCCGGCGCATTCTGCTGCACGGCAACGAAGGGGTCGGGGCTGCTGGCAAAGTGATCGAAGCTTTTGGCTCGTTCGTGGTGGGCGGCAACTACGTCGTGGGGTTCGTAATTTTCATCGCGTTGATCGCCATCCAGTACATCGTGGTGGCGCACGGCGCGGTGCGCACCGCAGAGGTCACGGCGCGCTTCACTCTCGACGCCATGCCCGGCAAGCAGATGGCGATCGACGCCGACCTGAACGCCGGCCTGATCAACGAAAGCCAGGCCCGCTCCCGCCGCGAGCAGATCGCGCGCGACGCCGAATTCTACGGCGCCATGGACGGCGCCGCGCGCTTCAACCAGCGCGACGCCATTGCGACCATCCTCATCACCGCCATCAACATCATCGCCGGATTCCTGATTGGAGTTTTTCAGCTCGACATTCCCTTCCGCGAAGCCCTGAAGACCTACACCGTGCTCACCGTCGGCGATGGCCTGGTGACCATGATCCCATCGCTGCTGGTCTCGATGGCGGGAGGCATGGTGGTCACCCGCGCCACTTCCGACTCCACTCTTTCGGTCGATGTCGGACGCCAGCTACTCTCCCGCCGTCCGCTGATGATTGCCTCGGGAGTGATGCTGACGCTGGCGGCGATTCCTGGCCTGCCGAAATTTTCTTTTTTTCTTCTCGCCGCCGGCACCGCGTTCCTGGCCTGGCGTGCGCCCAAAATTGGCACCGAGGCCTCCTTGACGCCCTCGGCCGAGAAGAAGGCAACCAAAGAAAAAGACAAAGAGTCGGTCGAAGATCTGCTCAAGCTCGACGAACTTTCGCTCGAAGTCGGCTACAGCCTGGTGCCGCTGGTCGACGTGAACCAGGGCGGCCAGCTGCTGGCCCGGGTGAAAGCGCTGCGCCAGAATCTCGCGCAGCAGCTGGGCTTCATCGTCCCGCCCGTGCACATCACCGACAACGTCCGCCTCAAGCCGCGCGAATACGTGGTCTCCTTGCGCGGCGTCGAAGTAGCCCGCTGGGAAATGTTTCAGGACCACATGATGGCCATCAGCTCGGAAGGCTCTCCCCGGCCGCTGCCCGGCACTCCCACCAAAGAGCCGGCCTTCGGCGTGGCTGCCGTCTGGATTCCGGCCGCGCTGCAGAATCAGGCGCTGGCTTCCGGATACGCGGTCGTCGACCAGACTTCAGTATTAGCGACCCATCTGGCGGAAGTGGTAAAGCAGCATGCCCACGAACTGCTCAGCCGGCAGGAGGTCAAGCGCCTGCTCGACCGGCTGGCCGAGAGCCATCCCAAGCTGGTCGAAGAGCTGGTGCCCAAGGTTCTGAGTCTCGGCGAAGTGCAGAAAGTCCTGCAGCAACTGCTGCGCGAACAAGTATCGATCCGCGACCTGCCTGCGATTCTCGAAACCCTGCTCGACACCAGCGTCACGACCAAGAACCCGATAGTGCTGGTCGAATCGGTGCGGCAGTCCCTGGGCCGGGCCCTGGTGCGCCCGCTGCTTTCCGACAACGGAGGATTGCGCGTGGTCACGCTCGACCACGCGCTCGAAGAAGAGCTAGGCCGCGCGTTCGGCCCGGCGGCCGCTCCGGCCGGGACCACCGGACTGCAACCCCCTTTTGCGCGCCGCATCCTCGACGGCCTGCGGCGCCTGGCGGGCGAGCAAGTCGCAGTGGCCAGTCCGGTGCTGCTCTGTGCCACCCCAGCCCGCTACCACCTGAAGCGGCTGCTCGAACCGTTTCTGCCCAAGGTGGTCGTGCTCTCGCCGCTCGAGGTCCCGCCGGTGGTCGAGGTGCAGTCGGTCGGAGTGTTGCGCTGAGTCTTTGAGGAAGAGAAGTTGCGAGGAATACAGATTTTGAAATTCGACGGGAAGTGAGAATGCCATGAGCAAGCACACCGCCAAGGCCTACACCGCCTGGCAGGATCAGGACAAGAACGAAAAAGAAGAACGCGACCGCATCCTGCTCGAACAGCTGCCCCAGGTCAAATACCTGGCGCGCCGCATCCACGAACGGCTGCCCCGCCATGTGCCGCTCGAAGATCTGGTGCACGCCGGCGTGATTGGCCTGATCGACGCGCTGAATAAGTTTGACAGCTCCAAGCACGTGCAATTCGGCTCCTACGCCAAGTTCCGCATTCGCGGCGCCATTCTCGACAGCCTGCGCGAAATGGATTGGGGTCCGCGCGAGTTGCGGCGCAAGGCGCGCAAGGTGGAAGAAGCTCACCGCAAGCTCAGCCTGGAGCTGAGCCGCGCTCCCACGGAAAACGAAGTGGCCGCGGAACTCGGGATGACTCTGCAGGAACTGCAGCACCTGCTCGGCGAACTTGACAGCCTCGAGGTCGGCAGCCTGCGCATCGAGTCGCCTTGGGACGGCAAGGAAGAAGACCTGTGCGACTACCTTCCCAACGCGCCCGAGGACACGCCATTTTTCCGCTGCCTGCGTTCGGAAATGAAGGACCTTCTGGCCCGCGTCATTGGCGAGCTGCCGGAGAAGGAACAGCAGGTTCTCTCGCTCTACTACTTCGAGGAGCTGACTATGAAAGAAGTGGGAGCGGTACTCGGCATCGGAGAGTCGCGCGTGTCGCAGATTCATTCGCTGGCCGTGGTGCGGCTGCGCTCGCGCATGGGCGAAATGATGACCGCCGGGGGTGGACGAGTGCGCGCCGCCTCGAGCGGCGCCGGCGCCTGAAGCGGGATCGGGACGAAGAAGAGATAGAGACGAGGATCGAGCTTATGGAAAAAGTTCTCAACCAGGAAGAAATCGATGCCATGGTGCGCCTGGCGCGCTCCGGCGGCCAGATCGAAATCCGTACGCCTTCGGCGGCCCACGTCGAGCTGTGGGACGCGCGGCTGGCCGGCCAGATCGGGCGCGAGCAGCTGCAGGCCATTACCTCGCTGCACGAGAGCTTCGCGCGCAATCTTACCCACTCGCTGGGCGCCTACCTGCGCGTAGTTTTTGCGGCTACGCTGGTTTCCGCCGAACATCTGAGCTACCGCGAATTCATGCAGCGCATTCCCGAGACCACCTATCTGGCCTCTTGCCGCCTCGATCCCATGGGCGTGAATGCAGCCCTGCAACTGGACCTGAAAGTCGCGTTTCCCATCATCGACCTGCTGCTCGGCGGCGAAGGCAAGAGCATGGAGGCAACCCGGGAGATCACCGACATCGAAGAACAGATTCTCGACAGCGTGGCTCGCATCATTTGCCGGGAACTGGGCGCGGCCTGGCAGGCGCTGGCGCTCGAAGTCGTCTTCCAGCAGCGGCTGGAGACCGGTGCGGCACAG
>JBEKWZ010000220.1:0-6365 GCA_049512555.1 Candidatus Sulfotelmatobacter sp.
GCGCGGTTCGCGCCCCGCAGAACGAAGTGGCCTTCCACGGGCTGTTGCTGCCCCGCAATCTCCTGATAGACGCGCGGAGCCTGCAGTTGCATGCTGCCGCCTTCGCTCCGGATCAGCAGAGCTCCGTCTTTCAGCTGCAGCTGTTTCGCGCCGTTGAATTCAAGCTCGGCCTGCGCCGGATCCGCGCCGGGCGCGATTTGGAAGTCATACTCCAGCCGTCCCTGATTTCCGTAGAACACCAGGTTGATTCCGGGATAAATATTTTCGTAACGCACACGGGCAAACTGCGGCACACTGTGCCGCCACTGCGAGGGATCATTGCCCAGGAAGTAATTGCTCTTGCCGGGCAGCAAATCGGCGCCGGTCACTCTGGCATTGGGATTCGCTCCCGCCAGTTTCATCTGCAGCGAATTCACGCGGACTAGCGACGCCTCGTGCTTCGCCGATTCATGCTTCTTCGAATCGCCCTTCGATTGCGAAACCGTGCTCAGGATCGCGCCTTCCGGCCCCAGGAACAGGCTGTATCCCGGGCCGCGAGTCACAAACTCCGCGCGCCGGTCGGCCGGGTCGAGATGTCCCTGACCCAGGTTCGGCTCGAAGAACAGCGGGAGCCCGGCGAAAAGCGAGCGCGCCCGCGGCTTCACCTCGGCGCCAGCGGTGCGACGCAAATCCTGCGTAGTCGCCGAAGCGGTCGCCGGAGTTGGGATGGCCGGAACCCCTTTTGCTGTCTCATGGGCCGCAACGTTCGCGGCGGTTTGGCGTGAGCGGGAACCCCACCCGAGAACTGCGCATCCTGCCGCGAGCAGCACCAGCCCAACGGCCAGAACACGAACTCGTACCACGGATGTTCCCAACCAACGGCGATCAACCATCACTCGTTCCTCCGATGCATTCCAACCAGTATGCTTGCGATCGATCTTGTTCAGGATTGTTCTCCGCTCAGCCTTGCACTCGCTCGGAACCCTTCGGGCTCACATCGCATCCAGCCCGGATCCTTCTAGCTCAGATCTTAACTTGCTCAGATCTTAACTTGCTCAGATCAGTGGAGAGATTCGATACGGCGCACAAGTCAACCCGCCCTCGCGCCGGTGAAACTTCCCGGGCGACCGGCCCGCAGGTTGCTTGTCACTGGAACTGGCGGAAAAATTAAATAACTACTTAAACATCTGACGGATAGACAAGTCAAGCGACCCTCCGCCTTACCCAAGCCCCCAAGTTTCGTCAGATGCGTCCGCAGGATCGAAAAGATGCCGTGCCTGGTGTGTTGCCACAACAATTCTTCCGGCAGATGTCGTGCCGGGTGTCAAGAGTCGGGAGTTCGTTCAGCAGGAAATCGTGAGGGCGCATATGAAGGATCACGCGGGAGAAAAGGCGGTGGGAAAAGAAATGATCCTCTCCTCGCAAGCGCTTGCACCAACTGGAGGACCGATCTAGCAACGGACTTCGCAAGCCACTCATTCTTGGTCGAATACTGAGCCCTTCGACCCGCACCCAGATGGCAGCCGGATTGCTCCATCCTGATCGAGCCCTGCGCGTACGTGCGTCCCTCCCGCGACTCCCGGACCAGTTCCGTTCCGAATTCCGGACAGATTAACCGAATCAGTTCAGCCGGCATTTTGCTGTTGCAAACTGCTGATATTTCTATACATTGAGGTGCAGTAAGGCCTCAGTTGGGGTGAGGCATTTTGACGTCTTCCGTGGTCGCCTTTCTGGGAAGAACACGCTCTTGGCGAGAGAACTCAGGCATGCAACCGAATTCACAGGAACGGCGGATGATGCGGCGGTTCGACATGCGCCTGCCCGCCATCGTCCGCGTCGAAGGCACTGACGAGGTTCAAACCGAGACCCAAAACGTGAGCGCCCGCGGCGTCTTCTTCTACCTTGACCGCGCGATCGCGGCCGGCACCAAGCTCGAAGTTACTCTGACCTTCCCGCCTCACGTCACGCTGACCGACGCGGTCCGCGTCCGTTTCACTGCCCGCGTCATCCGCGTGGAACATCCGCTGCCCTCCGCCCGCATCGGCACCGCGGCCATGATCGAAGACTACGAATTCCTCCGCTCCAACGGCAGCCCCGACTTCCTCGCCGCCCTGCAGTCAGAATGGAAATCCTCGAACTGAAATGTGTGGGGCGGACACTCCTGTCCGCCGCCTTTGACTTTGTTTTTAGTTCTTTGTTCTTTGCTTTTGGGGAGAAGAGTTAGAAGCAAAAGCAACCCCAACAGCGGCGGACAGGAGTGTCCGCCCCACACAATCTTTCTATTTCCTTCCCACTTCCTTCAACTCCCGCCGGAGCCGGCTGAATCTTCGCACCAAGCTTCCGAGATACAGGCCATGAATCACCCAGGTGGCGATGTAGGCGGCGAAAAGAAATTTGATGGCGTTCATCGCGGGCTCCGATTAAGCGGAAGGCTGGTCTTAGCAGCAACTCCGTCTCCTGCCAGCGATTCCATGGCGTGAGCTTCTTCCACTTCGCGGTGCAGCAGTTCCAGCCGGAAACGCGACCAGCACACCAGAAATGCAAAAAGAAGAAACGCCATCCAGCTGATCAGCAGCACATGCAGCATGCGCGGATCCATCGACCCACCTCCACCGATCACCGGCTGCGGATGCTGCGTGCGGAAAAACCAGATCGAAAAATAAACCAGCGGCACATCCAGCGCGCCAAACACGGCTAGGGCCGCTGCCAGCATCTGCGTCTGCGCGCTACTCGAGAACCGCCGCAGCACCAGATAGCTCACATAAATCAGCCACAACACCAGCGTCGAAGTCAGCCGAATATCTCCCGGCGCCCACCAGATGCCCCACACCGGCCGCGCCCAGATCGGCCCCGTGACCAGCACGATGGTGCAGAAAACAACGCCCACCTCGGCGGTCGTCACGGCCAGCATGTCCATGCGATCTCCGGGAAAGAGCCACCCAATCAAGAAATAAAAGACCGGAATCAGCAACACCGTTGTCGCCACCGCGCTGGGCCGCATGCCCGCCGGCAGCAGCGCCTGCACCTGCGGCAGAAAACAGGCGATCACGCCCACCACCCCGATCGCGAGCACAACCCATTTCGCGGCGGATTGCGTGGAAGATTTCCGGCTCACCAGGTATTGAATCGACGCGATGAAATTAATGAAGAACAGAAGAAACGCCGTCCACGCCGAAGGCACGTGGTAATAAATGATGCGGTAGACTTCGCCCTGCTGCGCGTCAGTCGGCGCAACCACCAGCGCCAGATACAAGGCATAGGCCAGCAGAATAGCCGTCAGACCCGCGAGGATAGGGAAAAGCCGTTTCATTCCGCGTGCAGAATCATGTTGAACAACGCCAGACAAGCTGTAGTAAACACCACATCGTAGGTGAGAAGCAACACGATGTAGAAGTGCGCGGAATCTTCTCCAGTCAGAATCGACGTTGTCGCCGCCACCATGCCGAGCACGGCAGGAATCGAAATTGGAAACAACAGCAGCGGCAGCATTAACTCGCGGCTGCGCGTGCGCAACGACATTGCTGCGAAGAATGTGCCATTCACCACCAGCGCCCAGGTTCCGAGCAGCGCAACCGGAATCAGCTGCCACGCCGGACCCAGCACTCGCAGGTTGTAAAAAATCACGAACAGCGGGGTCATCAGTGCTTCCAGCACGCTCACAAAAATAAAATTGCCCAGCGCCTTGGCCAGAAACAATGCATTCGCCGGTGCTGGAGAAACCCGGTACGCATCCAGCACCTGGTTCCGCAACTCGCGCGCCCAGGTCTGATTGAGCGCCACCACCGCGGCAAAAAGAAATGCCACCCAGATCAATCCGCCCACGATGTGCCGCGATTCTTCCGCCAGAGGATCGAACGAGAAGCTGAAGATGACCACCACCAGCAGCGAAAAAAACAGCATGGAGTTGAGCGCGTCTTTCGAGCGCCACTCCAGCCGGATATCTTTCACCAGCGTCGCCAGCGTCACCGACCAAAGACTCATGGCGCGTCTCCGCGTGGAGCCCCGGACGCCCTCGTCCGGGTAGCCCTGTCCCAGAACCCTGCTTCTTGCAAGACCGATGTCCCTTGCAACAGCCGTGCTTCTTGCAACACTCCGGCGGACGAGGGCGTCCGCCGCTTCATGATCTGTGCTGTTGCCAAAATTCTCACTGCAGAGCTCCCACCCGCGTCAGGCTCGCCGTCCGGTCGACAATCTGCCCGGCCTGCATCCACACAAACTCGTCGGCTACACCTTCGAGCAACTGCGCCTGATGCGTGATCACGAAAATCGTCTTCCCCGCATCGCGCATGCCCTTCAGCAGCTCGACCATGGCGCGGGCTGATTGCACGTCGACGTTCGAGAACGGCTCGTCCAGCAGCAGGACTCGCGGATCGTGCAGAATGGCGCGCGCCAGCGACATTCGTTGCCGCATCCCCTGCGAATATTGCCCCACGGGCCGCATCAGCTCCGGATCAAGCCCCACCGCGCGAATCACTTCGGCGCAACGCACGTCCTTGTGCTGCCCGTTGCTCCCAATGCCGTAAAGACCCGCAAAGTAGCGCAGGTTTTCCATCCCGCTCATTTCGTCGTAGAGCAGCGACGGATGTGCCATATATCCAATATCGCGGCAGGCTTCCTGCGGAGACTTGCCGAGAATCAGAATCTCGCCGCGCGTGGGCTGCGCCAACCCCGCCAGCGCCCGCAGCAGCGTCGTCTTCCCCGCTCCGTTCTCGCCGAGAATGGCGTGAAAGCGTCCCACGTCAAATTCCGCGGTCACGCCGCGCAGCGCGGCAAAACGTCCAAACTGCTTGATGACGTTACTGACGGTGATGATGGGGGTGCTCACTTCAGCAGTGAGTTTACTGGAGGCAGCGAATCTGTGCACTGGCTGCGTACAGAGGAATGCGCGCACACGCGTATGTACGGGATCCCTGGACTATGCAACTGCTTCGCGTTGCGCAGCAGCCGCTGCGCTCAGGATGACAAAGTGACTGCCGGAGAGATGCGCTCAGTTCGAAACGCCGCTCGTCGTGGGCGCAGGCTGAACCTGCGTCATACTTTTGGGCGGTTCAGCGGATGGCGTTCCATTCGCCGGCGCGCCCGGCTGCTGTGGAGCATACTTCGACGCGCACTTGGCCTGCAGTTGTTTAGCATGGAACACACCATCGCGATCGAAGCGCCCGTCCGCGAGCGCCTGCGAATCGTCTTTGAACGTGTCGGGCGGCGCTTCGGTCCCGGTATAGTCCACGTGGAGAGTCTGGTCTTCTTCCATCAGCACAAACTGCACGTGTGTTCCCACGCGCTTGATCGAGCCTGGCTGCACATTTCCCGCAACTCGCAGGCGTTTCGAGTACGCTCCGTCGCCCATTTTGTGCAGCTCTTTGATCGTGACGTAGTAACTCTTGCTGTCCTGCACGCCGCTGTACGCCAGGTAGCCCAGCAGCACCAGAATCACCGCCGTCACCCCGCCGAATTTGAGATAGATATTGGCCTGATTCGACATAGAATTGCCCGCCCTCAAAGCGCCCCGAGTGGAGAAACCCCACAGCTAGACTCTACGCGTCACCCCGTCGAGAATCAAGATTCGAAGGTCCCTGCGGCCCGATCAATTCCTTATTGGGAGTCAATGCGCGCAAGCGCGATTTTTCGCCAACCAAGAGTTATTCTTCCAGCAAGACTGCATATGCGAACCTGGGTAGGTGGCGCAAGCGGGAGGGAGTTACCGTGAACGGAATACTCTGCTCTGTGTTTCTACTTTTGCTTTCGACCGTGGGATTCTGCCAGAACAACGGCAATCGGGGGGACGCGACTCCTCCGCAATCGTGTCCGGTTACGATCGGGCAAAAAAGTGACGTTGATCCGGCAGAGTTCTTCGGCTCCCGCAGCGCCCACTGGGAGAACAATCTTTATGTCGGCGGCCTCTGGCGGAACGGCACGATAGTGTTTAAGCCCTGCGGCGCAGGATTTGTCTATCCAGATGGTTCGGTGGGCATGAAGATCGCGTGGTATCGCGGAAATGGGCTGCGCGGGAAGATCACGACACAAGGCAAGAGGCTTGACGGTGCGGCGTGCTGGCAGGTCACTGGGAAAGTAGCCGATGCCTCAGTCACGTTTGTGACGCGGGTGGTTAAACTACCGGGATTGAGGCCTAATGCACGCGATTGACGAAAGCAGATATTACGCCGGGCCTAATCAGTGATCTCCTGTTGACCCCCCGCCCGCTGTGACACTCCACAAACTGCTACAAGGGCTGCCAGCACCCTCTGGCCCGCTTCCTATGATGCGATCATGAGATGCAAGCTCGGTTGTCCCCTTCTGATAGCTATTGTCTTGCAGGCACCACTAGCGCTGCCCCAGACCGACTGGCACGCAGTGAGGAATCTGCCGGCAGAAATACCGATTGCGGT